>JBAYWJ010000008.1:0-31505 GCA_041674125.1 Kiritimatiellia bacterium | reverse complement strand
TTTGGCTTCATAATTTGCAGGGTTCCCTCCTGTTATACCCATAATCCTTGCAAATTATTTGCCCCGTGTCAATATATATTTCTTTGCGCCGCAATTGCTTATCTGATTATTCAGCACCGACTAATATAGCGCCAGGAGGACGAGATGCGAGGAAAAAGGTACAGTGAAGAACAGATTGTGGCGATTCTAAAAGAAGGCGACAGCGGGATGCCGCTGGCCGAACTCTTAAGGAAGCACGGGATAGCGGATGCGACCTATTACCGTTGGAAGGCCAAGTATAGCGGGATGGAACTCAGCGATCTGAAGAAGATGAAGGGCCTGGAAGACGAGAACCGGCGATTAAAGCGGCTCGTGGCGGACCAGGCGCTGGACATCCAGATGCTGAAGGATATTAACTCCCGAAAATGGTGAAGCCCGCTGCCCGGCGCAAAGCGGTAGCGCTGATGTGTCAGACCTATGGGGTCAGCGAGCGGCGGGCTTCACGTATGATTATTTCCGTGATTTCGTTTCAGTGCGGTCGTTCTTGCAAGCCTGCTTCAGCGAATAATTGCCGGAATACTTGGATATTCACAGAGGTCGCTGCCCTGATTTGACTTCCTGGCATGGGAACACTCGACCAGTTGTTATTCCTTTTCATCGGCAGTACTTCCTGCCATTGGAAAATGTCCTCCCGCAGAAGCGCCGCGGCTGCCAAAGGATCATGCAGCTTCTTGGAGCGTTCAAACCGGAGGGTCATGAGTTCATGGGCCAGTGCCAGGGGGCGGCAGGTTTGGCCGGAGATCCTCAGTTGCTCGTGCAGCTCTTCGTCGTACAATACCTGATGGGTGACATTTTTACCGACGAGCAACCGCCTGCCAAACCGTTTTGATTCCACAAATTCCCGGGCCGCCCAGCCACACCCGTTGAAATTGAACTCGGGCTTCGATTCCGGTTCTCCCGGAGCGGCCCAATAGCCCGCCATTGAAACCGATAGTCTGATTTCAACCGTCGTCTTTCGGAGCAGATCTCCGATGTTGTTCAGCGGCCCGGATGTAAACAGCACCGCTTGTGGATATTTTCCAAGTGCTTCCGCAATTACCTGCCATCCGGCGCCATCGGCTGATGAGCTCGTGGCTACGCCACTGCGCTCCATGATGCGCAGGTGACATCCTTTCACGCTCGTCTTACCTTCCTTGTCACGTTCCGGGACTGTGCCAACCGGCACATCCGCGTGACCAGTTTCCTTCAGTAGGAACTTCGCAAGCGCAACCTGGTCTTTATCCCCTGGCGAAATCGTTATTGCCCGCACCCGGATTTCCGGCCTCGATAACAGGAAGCATCCTGCCAGGAAATCATCCGGATCCCTGCCGATATCCGTATCCCATATGACATCTATGATTTTCTCAGGATCCATAGCTTGGTGTCCATTTTGATCTCATGGTCTACAATTATCCGTAAAATCTGATAAGAATTCGCTATACGCCCTTTTGCTCTTGCCGCCAGTATCTTGGCAAATCCAACGATGATTTACAACGAGATTGAAATATGGGATAAATGTGCGCGTTGCGGCACAAGACATGTGGAGGCGAATGAAAACAAGATAGGACTGGAACAAGCAGTATGCAGATACAAGTTCTCAGCGACATTCATTTGGAGATGAACCCCTGTGACATTCCGGTCGTGGGGGATATCATCGTGCTGGCAGGGGACATCCACGCAGGTACAGCAGGAATTGCCTGGGCCAAACAGCAATTCGTCGGCCGACACATAGTCTACACGGCCGGGAATCACGAGTTCTACGGTCATGTATTCCCGGATCTTCTCATTGACCTGCGCGCCGCGGCCGCTGGCAGCAATGTGGCTTTCCTGGAGAACGACTTGTTCATCAAGGATGGCGTGCGTTTTCTTGGAGCCACCCTATGGACTGACTTTACTCTCAATGGCTATGCTTCTCAAGAGATCAGCATGGCCACAGCCAAACATGGAATAAACGACTTTCGCGGCCGAATCAAGAAATCCACCGGCGAACTCTTACGGCCAAACAACGTTGCGGAAACATACCGTCAATCTCTGGCCTGGCTGAAAGAAAAGCTTGCCGAGAAGCACGAAGGTCCAACCGTCGTGGTGACTCACCACGCGCCCTGCGTCATGAGTTCCCACCCTTGGGTCAGGTGCGATACACTCAGTCCTGCATTTGTCAGCAACTTGGAGAACCTGATCCTGGATTTTCAGCCGCAAGTGTGGGTCAGCGGCCACACCCACTATTGCTCCAATTATCACATCGGGGCAACTCGCATGATTTCAAACCAGCGCGGGTACAGCGATCAGGACGACACCGGAGGCTTCAAGCCGGGCTTGGTTGTCGAAGTCTGAAATATAAAAAGAGGGTCGCCACCGACCCTCTTTGAATAGTCACCACTTCCGGTTCTCCAGCATCTGTCGCCAGGCCGGCTCGCTTGCCGCTTGAGCGAGAACCTGTTCTCCCCAACATTGCTGAATATCTATAGCTATCTTACGTTTCAACTGAACGACGCGCGCTGGTGATATAAGGTGTTCCTGCGCGATATCCTTGGTCATCTTGCCCTGCACCATGCCGACAACCACGTCAACCGCACGCTTATCCTGGGTTTTCATGAATTCCGCCCAGTCCAGGTTACGAGCGCCTTGGGTAGCCGGATCATCACGCTTGCACGCCAACATATCCCCGAGGGTCATATCATCATCTTCATCCCCGGGATACATAGCTTCATCCATCGACTGCATGAAGGCATTACTGTCGTGTTGGGCCGCCGCACTCATGACATCCGATCTGCCGGCATAGGTTGAACGGCGTCCTGACTTGGCTGACTGAATGGCAAAATAGGCAATGCTCCTTGGAATCAGTTTTTGGCCATTACGCTCGGCGCTATCAACCATGCCTGCGGCCATTGCCAGGGTATCCTGAATAATTTCCTCGTGATCTTCGCTGCCCACGGGTTTCACGGTATGCGGCACAGTTGACCGGATGATCGGCATGATTTGATTCAACAATATTGATTCTGCTGTTGGACTCATTGTGACCTCCTATGGTAAAGGCGGCCACGCCGGCCGCCGTTGGATTTGGCAGCCGGCCGGTTGTCCGGTCGCTGTTATAATAAATATTTCATTCGTCTCTCGATCTACCTCCGCTTGGTAAGTCCTGAGAGGATTACCCCTATTATAATGATGCCGATGATGCTCAGAATGGTGTAAAGCACAGCCGTAAACAAAGCCACGGCAATGGCCGCCAACTGGCCTGCAATGAAAGCGATCACCGGCAAGACTATCGCCGCGGGGATTATCAGGACCGCGGCCAAGTGTATGTTGAATTTCAGCCAGGCCCTGAGAACGCCGTTTTGCGACAACGAGTATTCCAGCTTAGCAACGCCATACCGTATTGCTTCTGCCCCTCGTGTTATTGGGGATGGCGAGTGGATAAGGTCAGCGTCAACTTCAGGTGGATTAAGGGGGTATGGATGCCATGCCGGCCATAAGGCCTTGGCATTTTGGCGAAGCGTTGGTTCATTGTGCATCTCTTTTTGCAACTGACCCACAGGCACCCCCAACGACTAATGCGACGCTAACCCCTACTCCGAGCAGGATGGCAATCGTTGTTAAAACCATCTGGCGATGCTCCGCCTTTTGCCGGGCGGCAACCTCATGCCTATATCGGTCCTCGCTGACGCAGCCGCAGAACGCCAGGGACAATAAAGCCGACAGAATAAGTTTGCGCATTTGACCTCCATGTATATGGCGGCCGCGCCGGCCGCCTAGAATTAGTAACCGGGTTGATGTGCAGGAAGTCGCCAGGTGATAACGACCCTACATATAATAATAACCGGTTTTAGAGGAAAATTCACTATCCACGGATCTTGTTATATTCTTTACTACCAAAGATCATATCGCCGTGCCCGGTGATTACGAAGGCGACGGCGTTGCCGATCCGAATATTATGATTCGGGTTACTTTCCGCCGTTAAAATAAAATATTGAACACTGGATGTCATAGTCCAGTTACCTGACTTGGTTACTTTATGGTTACTTTCTAAGCGCCGTTCCGGCGAAGACGGTGGAGGACAGCCGAAGTCATTGAGCGCACGGGTCTTGAGCAGGCATAATCCATATAATGCCTGATATTATTGAACAATATGCATTATCAGGCAATACACAAGAGGGGTGCCGGAGGAGGGACTTGAACCCACAAGGTATTGCTACCACTGGATTTTGAGTCCAGCGCGTCTGCCATTTCGCCACTCCGGCCAGGCGTAAATCTAAATGCTAGCAACTCCTGCCGGGCCAGACAAGAAAAAGATGCCCGGGAATGTAATTTTGTTGTTGAAATTCCGTTAGATTCAGCCTATCTTGCATAATCATGAGGATAATTATCCTGATTCTTGCCATGGCGCTGGCGGCTGGCTGCGGCCCTTCCGCCGACGAAACCGTGGAAAAAAAGCCCGAAAGCAAGTCCGTGGCCCGGGAAGCGGTTGAAGGATTCACAGGCAAAACCGCGGCGGACAACCTGAAGGGCGCCAAGCCTAAAATAGCCGTTGCCGGCGAAGCGGAAAAGCAAAAAAGGGACGACGTTGACAACCTGGCCGGACAATGACCTTTGACAGACGCTATGCGTTTAATACTTGAAAAATTTGCGTGTTTCCTGGCGATCGCCGCGGTCTCCGCGGTCGGCTTTGCCCAGGAGAGTTCGCCGGATGCAGCCGTAAGGCTTGCAAACGGCGTGCCGCTGGAAGGAACTTTCAGCTCGGCCGACCCGGACGGCCTGACCATCCAGACCTCCAAGGGCAACATGGTACTGCCATGGAAATACCTTTCCGCCGGCACGCGCTGGCGTTACGAGCGGCCCATGCTGGCCGAGTTGGAAGCCAAGCGCATCAAGGCCGAAAAGGCGGCGAAGGCAAAGGCTGAGGCGGAAGCAAAGGCTGCGGCGGCCAAGGCCGCCAAGGCGGCCGCGGCCGCCGCGGGCTCCAACGCGCCGCCCGCCGCGCCCGCGCCAGCCCCTGCAAAGGCTCCAAAGGCGGCCGCACCGGCGCCGGCCTCTGCAACGCCCTCCGTAACAATGCCGGCCATAACGATGCCGGCCGTCAAGTAACGGTAAGGAAAAACAACTTTCTGCCGCGCGGCCCGCTGCGCCGGCACAGGAGATAAAATCCATGCTTATAAAGCTTATTGCGTTCATAGCCGCGCTTTTCCTGGCGGCCGGCCGGATTGACGCGGCAACCATCTATGTAAGCTTGCAAGGCGATGATGCCGCGGCGGGGGATAGCTGGGCCGCCGCCAAGCGCACGATCCAGGCCGGGGTGGACACGGCGGCCGGCGACGACGTGGTGATGATTTCCAACGGCGTCTACATGCTCTCCAGCACGATCACCATTGATCATTGGATCGGCGAGCTGCGCTCGCTTAGCGGGCGCAACGTTATCATTGACGGCAACAACAGCGTCCGCTGCCTTACGGCCGAACAAAACGTTACGGTGCGCGGCCTGACCTTCAGGAACGGCAACTCCGCCCAGGCCGGGGGCGGGCTCCTGTTTTATGACGGCGGCCTGGTGGCCGACTGCTGGGTGATCAGCAACCGGGCCGCCTCGTCCGGCGGCGGCATTTACGGGACCGTGAATGTTTCCAACTGCGTGGTGGCCGGCAACCGGGCGACATACGGCGGGGGCGGGCTGGAGCTGGGGGCTTCCTCCAAGGGCGACACTCTCCAGGTAGTGGACTCGATAATCTCAAACAATGTCCTGGAACAAACCGATCCGGAAGGAATATGCGAGGGCGGCGGTATCAGAATTTCACAGGACACTGATGGCGCGGCAAACATCATCAATTGCCGCATTGTCAATAATGCCGCACAGGGCGGTCCCGTATACAGCTGCCGGGGCGGCGGCCTCTACGTTAATTACGCCCGGTTGCTGACAGTCCGCAACTCGCTCATCGCCGGCAACTCGTGCGGCGGATACGCCGGCGGCGCCTGGATAAGCCAAGGGACCGCGCTGGAAAACTGCACCCTGGCCGGCAATACCGCCGAAATACGCGGCAGCGGCTTTTATGCCTATAACCTTGACGTATCATTCACCACCCGGGTTGAAAACACGGTTTGCTTCAGCAATTACGTGCGCCAGGGAACCGACAACTGGGGCGACGATGCAACCATTCCGGATAGCGCTCCTTACGTGTGGGTCGAGAACTGCTGCCTGAGCATGCGCCCTATGCAGAACCTCTGGCTGCGCGGAACCAACAATTTAACATCCGACCCGCGCTTCCTCAACGGGGCAAACGAGGCTTGGAGGTTGAGCAGAATTTCGCCCTGCATCAATGCCGGCACAAACAGGCCCTGGATGGAGGGCGCGCGCGACCTCGACCGCTACGCGCGCATCCTGAATGAAATTGTCGACATCGGCTGTTACGAAACAGATCCTTCCGGCGTGTCCATCGACTGCTTCATCGTCAAGCCCTCCGGAGGGCAGTCTTTCACCGCCCCTGCCAACATAGACATCGCGGCCGGCGGCTACTCGCTCAAGCCCCTGGCCGTTACCCAGCTTGTAGTTTATGCCAACGGCGCGGTTGTGGCCTCGATCCGCAATGATGAAATTGCGACCGTCTGGAGCAACGTCTGGGGCGGGAGCTACTCGCTCTCCTGCCAGGTTTGGAACGAAAAGGGCCACATGGCGCAATCGGACCCGGTTTCCATAACCGTCGCCGGGCCTTCCTGCCGCAGGCACATGGTCAACGATTTTGACGGCGACGGGCGCTCGGACCTGGCGCTTTACCACGGGGCAAACGGATACTGGTATGTGGCTTTCATGAAAGGCGGCGCGCTGCAGGGATGTTTCGGCGACGCATCCTGCGAGCCGGTCGAGGGCGACTTTGACGGCGACGGCATTGCGGACCGGGCCATCTACCAGCAGTCCTCCGGCTACTGGGGTTTCCTTATGTCGGGCGCCGCTGCTCCATCTTATGCCGCGTTCGGCGCGCCCGGGTTCCATCCGGTGCGCGGCGACTTTGACGGCGACGGCTGCTCGGACGCCGCGGTCTACCGCGCCGCAAGCGGGTACTGGTTTTACCGCCCTTCGGGCTCGCCGGATGTTATGTATAATTATGCGCAGTTCGGCGGCCCGGCGTACACTCCGGCGGAGGGCGATTTCGACGGCGACGGTTGCACAGATTTCGGGGTGTTTAATTCACAGGCCGGCAATTGGTACGTTCAGCTCTCTGCCAGCGGCAGCTCTGGCGGCTTGCATTTCGGCCTGCCGAATTGCGTCGCGGTGCCCGGAGACTATGACCTCGATTATAAAACAGACTTTGTGGTGTTTTCGCCTGCGGCCGGACTCTGGATTGCCTGCCTTTCCGCTTCCGGCTACAGCCCGGCGTATTCAATGTTCACTCCGGCCGGCGGGCTGCCGGTGCGCGGCGACTTTGACGGCGACGGGCGCTCGGACCTCATGACTTACACCGAATCAAGCGGGCTGTGGCAAGGCTACCTCACTTCCACCGGCTGGGTAGGGGGAATGTTCGGCGGCCCGGGCTGGTCCGCTGTGCAATAAACATCCCACCGTTGCCGGATCATTCCGCGCCGCGCTGGCGGGCGGCCTCGAAGAGCAGGATGGTGGTCGCCGCGGCGACGTTCAGGGAATCAATCTGCCCGCGCATAGGAATGCGCACCTGCAGGTCGGCGGCTTGCATCCATGGTTCGCTCAGGCCGTACTGCTCCGCCCCGACCACGATGGCCGTGCCGCGGCGCAAATCCGCTTGCGTGTATTCAAGTTTTGCGTGCGGGCTTGCGGCCAGCACCTGGATTTTATTTCCGCGCAGCCATTCAATCGCCTCCGCCGAAGACGTTTCCGCCACCGGCACGGTGAATATGGCGCCGAGGCTGGCCCGGACCGCGTTCGGGTTGTTGATGTCGGTGCAGCGGTCGCAGACTATGACTGCGTCCGCTCCGGCCGCGTCGGCCGAGCGCAGTATCGTCCCGAGGTTGCCCGGCTTTTCGATCGCCTCGGCCACGACCAGCAGGGGAGCGGCCGGGAGCTTAAGCCCGACCAGGTCGAGCCTGGCCTGGGGCACCAGCGCCAGCAGCCCCTCCGGCCTTTCGCGATAGGCCATCTTGCCGAACACCGCGGGGGCGCAGGATATGATTTCCGCGCCCGCCGCGCGGCATTTTCCAATCAGGTCCGGCTCGTTTTTTCCGAGGAATAAATCGCGGCAGTAAAAAAGACTGGCCGGCGTGCGTTGGTTTTCAATGGCACGCATGAGCTCGCGGTAACCCTCGACGATCATGAGGCCCTGAATGTCGCGCGCGGCGTGCTGGCGGAGCCTGACCACGTTCTTCACGCGCGGGTTCTGCAGACTGGTGATGTGCTCGTCGCCGGCCGGCAACGGCTTTTCGCCGTCGGATAAATATTTTTTCATAGTCTCTTTCCTGTCCGTCAAAATCGGTTCTGTTTTTTCAGGCCGAACCAGTTTGATTCCCGCGCCGGGCGGCGGTGCCCCTCAACAGGCATGTCCTTCGCACGCGCCGGGCTGCCGGCGGGATGGATGAGGAATGAATCCCCCTTTTTTGTCTCGATCACCAGCACTTCACCTCCGATCCCGGCTGATTTTCCGGAACGGAACCTGACCGTGCAATCTGTTCCCCCAAAAGGATTTGCGACGCTGCACAGCCCGCCGCATTCGCTGGTTATTTCCACAAATGAAACCTTGCCGCGATCCATCTTGGCTGTTACCAGGAAAGCGCCCTCTGCGCGCAGGTTTTCAAAGGAGGCGTCATGCCAGAATGACGGCATGGCGGGAAAAACGCGGATAATGCCGCCCGCGCTCTGCAGGAGCATTTCCATCACCGCGGCGGCATAGGCAAACCCGGCTTCGAGCGTCATCGGGTCATAGCTGAAAACGGACACGCCGAATTTTCTCGGATCACCGTTGAGGTGGAACGTATTTGGAGCGATGAAACAGAAATAATCCCGGAGCATTTTCCAGGCCAGGTGCCCGTTGCGCGCCCTGGCGCCGATGAGCGCCATCCAGGGGAATGACCATCCGGTCCATGACCCGGTTCCCTTCATGCGCAGGTGCGCCAGGGAGGTTTCTATAAGTTTTTTTTCATCCGCGTTGCCGCCGGGCGAAAGATTGCCGAGCGGGTAAATGCCGATCAGGTGGCTCAAATGGCGGTGGGACGCTTCCAGCGGTTGTTTGCGGCTGACCCACAGGCCGCTTTCTTTGTCCCGGGCCGGCTCTGCCAGGTTTTGAAGAAGGTCACGCCAGCGCCGGGAATCCGGATCCTTCACGCCGAGGATGGAAAGGGCTTCGAGCAGGGCGGAGGCCAGCCAGCGCATGAGGTAGAGATCCACGGTCGTGTCCATTCCCCAGGCCTTGAAGCCATTCTCGCGATACTCGGGAGAATGGGAGAGGGGCAGGTGGTATTTCCCGTCATTTCCCTTCTCGACAAGGTTCAAGTATGTGCGCATAAAGGCGCGCATGAAGGGATACGCCCGCTTTCGCAGGAAGCCCCTGTCCCGCGAATAGAGCCAGTGCAGCCAGAAATGGTGCGCCACCCAAGCCCCGGCCCCGGGCCAGAAATCCACCTGGTAATAGCCGTAAACCGGCTCACCGCGCAGGCCCGTGCCGGAGGTGACGTGCGCTCCGCTGAACCCGAAGAAATCACGGCAGCGCCTCCTGTAAGCCGGCAGGTTTTCTGAAAATCGGTCGTAAAGCGGCTGCCCCAGTTCAAGATGGTTGGATGCGTATACCGGCCAGTAGGTTTCCTGCACGTTGATGTTGAGCGCATACTCGCCGCACCAGGGCGGCATCTCTCCGTTGCCGTTCGTCCAGACCCCCTGCAGGGCGCAGGGGGTTTTGCCCGGGCGGGAGCAACAGGCCAGCTTGTAGAGCTCGGCATAGAACAGGTTTTCCATCTTGGCGTCCGGTATATGAAGGCGGCTTTTGCGCCAGAATGCGTGCCAGAACACGCGGTGGCTGCGGATGAGCTCCGCCGGCTTCCCGTGAGAGGCCTGTTCCACCGTTGTAAACGCTTCCGCGGCGCTGAGCCCGCTGCGCTCCGAATATGCGATAGAGACCAGGATGCGCTGGGCGCTGCCGCTTTCAACTGTTTTCAGGCAGATGGCATAATTTCCCCCGCCCGGGATTTCCTGGTAATATTTCCAGCACGCGCCGGACTGCTCGCAGACCGGCGCGGGGTATCCCCATTTTTTCAGAAGCGCATTTATGGTTAAACCCCGGCACCAGCTGGCCTGCATGCTGCGGTTGAATATTTCCCGGACAATGGCCGCGCGCGCTCTGGGGCAGCGCCCGCGGCGCATGATTTCAAAGACAAGCAGGTTGCGGTCGGATTGGACGCGACAGGACCACGCGGCGCGCCCGGCGGGGAAAATCATTTCGCCCTCCGCCGCGGCGCCGCGGAGCGAGAGCCTCCCGGAAAATCCGCGGAATTTTCCGCCGAAGTCAAGGGCCAGCTGCGGCAGTGGCAGGCGCGTCGGGCGCGGATCCAGGCGGAGGAGCCGCATGCGTTCGAATATTTCGCGCGATTCATCCTCGCGCCTTTCCGCGATCAGCCTCTTCAGGTTCCGGTAGTTGTAGCGCCGGTCCTGCGGGCGGTGGAAGCGGCGCTCCCAGATGTCGCCCTTGTCCAGGGAAATTGTCAGCGGAGCGCCCCGGCCCCATATGACGGCGCCCATGTCGCCGTTGCCGAGCGGGATGCCGTCCAGCCAGCGCGCGGGGGCCGTTTCGTAAACAAGGTCGTGCTGTGCGAGGAAATGTTTCATGCTCGTTGTCCGAGATTGTGAGTTTATTTGCGTTTAACCCTCAGGCATGCTGCCGCGCGCGTTCAATCCGAGGCGAGGGCAACCTGGTTGACCTCCTCAACCGTGGTCAGGCCCATCAGGATTTTCTTGAACCCGTCGTAGCGCATCGTGGTGAAGCCGGAGTCGTGGGCGTATTTCTGGATATCAAGGATGGAGGCGTTGCGGGCGATGTAGTTGCGCATTTCGTCGTCGATGATGAAAAGCTCGTGGATGGCCACCCGCCCTGAATATCCGGTGAAGTTGCACTCGTCGCACCCCTTCTTGCGGTGGAAAAACACCTCGGTCCTGCCGTCCCATTCGAAATATTTTTGAATTTCCTCCGGCGCGAGCGCGTATTTTTCCTTGCAGTTTTCGCACAGCCGGCGCACGAGCCGCTGGGCCATCACGCCGATGATGGAGGGCGCCACCAGGAAGGGCTCCACCCCGATCTGGATCAGGCGGGTGACGGCCTGCAAGGCGTTGTTGGTGTGCAGGGTCGTAAGCACCAGGTGGCCGGTCAATGCGGCCTGGGAGGCGATCATGGCGGTTTCCAGGTCGCGGATCTCGCCCACGAGCATGACGTCCGGGTCCTGACGCAGGAATGAACGCAGGGCCGCGGCGAAGGTAACTCCCGCCTGCGGGTTCACCTGCACCTGGTTGATGCCGGGCAGGCGGTACTCGACCGGGTCCTCGATGGTCATGATGTTCAGGTCCTTGCGGTTCAGCGCGTTCAGCGCTGCGTAGAGGGTGGTGGTCTTGCCGCTGCCGGTCGGGCCGGTCACGAAAAAGACGCCGTTCGGGCTTTCGATGATCTGGCGGATTCCGTCCAGGATGGGCTTAGAAAAGTTAAGGTCCTCGAGCGAGGGCACCGACATGAACTGGTTCTGGCCGAGCAAACGCAGCACGATTTTTTCGCCGTAAATGGTCGGCACGCACGAAAACCTGAATTCCAGGTCGCGGTCCGGGAGCTTCAGCGTGATGCGCCCGTCCTGCGGCCGGCGGCGCTCGCCGATATCAACCCCGGCCATGATCTTGATCACATTGGAAAGCGAGGGGAATATGCGCATCGGGAGGCGCAGGTATTCCTGCAGGGCGCCGTCAATGCGCAGGCGGATGAAGGCGTCGTCATCGTGCGGCTCGATGTGGATGTCGCTGGCGCGCTGCTTGAGCGCCAGAAGGAAAAGGCCGCGCACGAACTCCGCGACGGATTTTTCCTCGGCCAGGCGGCCGATCCGGGCGCCCTCGTGGGAGGCGCTGGCAAGCTTCTCGGAGAGCTGGTCGGTCAGGGCCCTCAGGGAGATGCGGGCGATTTCAAGGGCGGCCCGGATCTGGTCGGGCAGGGCGAAAACCGGGCTGATGAGCGCGTCCATGTGGCCTTCGACCTGGCGCTGCAATTCCTTGTTGCGGGGGTCGGACATGGCGGTGGTGATCACGTTTTCCATCACGTAGAGCGGGATCACGTTGTTCTGCTCCGCAAAATTCTTGGGCAGCTTGTTCACCAGCTCGTACTGGACGATGGTCTTGGTAGGATCGGTGTAGGCGATTTCCAGCGAGTCGCCCCAGAGCTTTCCAAGGGCGTCCTTGAGCTGGGGGCGCTGCTCGACCAGGTAAAGCATGACCGCAAAGTCGCTGCCCTGGAAGCGGGATGAGAGCGACTGGCGCTCCGCCTGCGTCAGGATGCCGTTCGCCACGGCCAGCTCCATGAAGCGCGGGTTGGAGGCGGAGACGCCCTGCAAGCCGGCTGTCCCCGGGCCGGACTCCTGCCTTTCCAGGACGGCGCGGACGCTGGCCGCCGCGCCGGTCGCCGCCGCTTCGGGGGCGGCGGTGGATTCCGGCTGCTGGCTCTTGTAAAAGAAAAATGCCGCCGCGACCGCGAGCAGCAGCAGGCCGAGTATTTTCAACACCTTCGGCATGACGGAGGGGTGCGCCTCTTCCTTTGTTGCCTGGGCGAGGCCGGAAGCTTCCGGAGCCGAGGCCAGGGGCCGGCTCATGAGCTTCCGGGCTTCTTCTATGGCCGCCTGTTGCTTTTGCACCACCTGGTTCGCGGCCGGCGCCGCGGGCGCGGATGGGGCGAGCTGCTGGGCCGAAATGGCACCGGCGTATAAGCCGATTACAATGCTCAATATGAACGCTTGGGATTGCATGCTAGTGTATTTCCTTCCAACCGATTGTTGTTGACGATGCTTCTGAAATCGCTCCCGTGGCCCCTGACGAAGCGAAGAAAGAGGTGTTCACGTATTCCCTGCTTTTGGGGCTCAACCTGATGTCCCAGTTGAGGGTCAGCAGGCCGTAAAAGCTGTTCAATTCGGTGTGGCAGGCGATGGCGCCGTTCAGGGTGGTGTTGCCGTTCGCGGCGCTCGAGCCAAGGTTGCCGATGAAACCGTGGTTGGTGAAGAGCGCGGCGTTGATCGAGGGCACGTTGTTGGCGTCGCACAGGGCGCTGAAGTTTGCATTGGCCAGTGAAGATTCGTAATACTTGCGCGGGACGGTGTTTGTGCCAACCCCGCTCAGGCGCCGCCCGCCGTTGGCCTCGTCCACGAAATAGCGCCCGTCAAACAGGTAGCCGTTGGCGGGGTTGTTGTCGCTGTCGTAGCCAATGGCCGCGTCCGACGATAACACACCGTAAGATACGATGTTGGCCGGATCGGTCATTATGCCCATGACACGGTTCTGCCAGGTCGGGGAAGTATAGTTTCCGACGACGATATTGCCTTTGGCCCCCAGCACCAGCAGGTCGCGGGTGACGTTCACGGCCGCGGTCTGGTCGGGGTTGGAATCGGGCTTGGGCCACTCCGGCGGATTGACGTAGGTCAGGTCGCCGGTGACGTGAATATTGCGGCCGGCGTAGATAGTGCCCTGCCCGCTGACCCGGCCGCGGATGATCACGTCGCCCTTGACCACCACCGCGCCCTCAATCGTGATGGGGGAGGCCGTGCCGTCGAGGACCAGGCAGTTGTCGTCGGCTGTGCCGGCGATGTTGTCGGGGCCCGGCCCGGCATAGGAATTCACGGCCAGGTCCACCCCGCCCCTTGAAATCCGCCCCCGGGCGGATTCTGCCAGGGCGTCTACGTCGTCAATGGTTGGTATATCCCACTGCGCGACGTTGTTGTTCTTGGACTTGTTGGGAATGTAGCCCATCGGCCAGGCGATGTTGTTGTTGGCGGTGGGATCGGTCGGCCGGGCCTGCGGCCCCGCCCTGGTCCAATATTCGTTCACGGACCAGAGGGGCGAGTTGGCGGTATACTGGCCTGACGAATAGCGCTCTCCGTTAACGATGGAAGACTGGTTCAGCCGGCAGGACCCGTTTATGCGGATGTCGCCGTTGATGACGACGTTGTTCCTGAGGCGCGCGGAGCTGTTCAGCAGGTAGGCGTAATCAAAAGGCTCGGCGCGGCCTTCGCCGCCCGCGCCGGCGTTGACGCGCATGGTTTCGCTGATAATGCGGCTCACGGTATGGGGCACTGTCCGCCCGGCCGCGCCGATGAGTTCCACCTCGGCGTAGCCGGAGTTGGTGAAAATATTAACCCCGGCGATCGTGACCGCGACCGCGCTGCCGTTAATCGGGGAAAGCACCGGCACGCTGTAGACCGGGTTGCTGCCGATCGCATTCATGCTCCATTGGCTGAACCAGCCTAGCGAGCCGGACGCGGAGACCTGGTTGGATAGATAAGCCTGGACAAGCTCATACTTGACCTGTTCCAGCGCGGACTGGGCGTCCAGCAGGCAGCAATCCGCTTCGTGAGCGCGGCGCGCGTCGTTGCCGTGGTTGTAGGCTGCGTAAAGGAAAAAACCAGCTATGGAGCCCGCCGCCAGCAGGACCATGAAGGCCACGTGCAGTACGAAGCCGGCTTTGGCTCCAGATCCGCGGCCGCAACCGGGTTGACGGGAAAGAACGGGCGCTACAACAAGCTGTTGTAGATGTGGTTCGAACCTCGATGCGCTTCGCAATCGGGGCGAGAACCGCAACGGATTCAAATGACCGTTCTTGGACATAATTTCATTCATTGAGCAAATATACCCGTATGCGCTGCGGCTGTGAATATGTTTTTCCCCTGCTGGAGACCGCCAGGGTCAAGTCAATGTTGAAGATGTTGCCGTTCGTTGAAAAGGAAACGCTCTCCACGAAGGTGCCGCCGCGGACAATGCTGTTCGTGCCGGTGTAATCCTGGTAAGAGGCCGGCTGGCCGGGGGACATCACCAGGATCACGGGATTGCTGGAGGCGGCGTCGGTGAAAAGCACCTGGCCCGAAGCGAAGGTCAGCTGCGAGCGCCGCGCGTGGCGCAGGCCGTATTGCCCGTTGATGCCGTGCAGGATCCTTTCGCGGACGATGCGGCTGTGCTCGCTCAGCTGCAGGCGGGCCATGCCGTCGCGCCAGACCTCGAGGTTTTTGACCAGGATCGTCATGACCATGGCCACGACCAGCACGCTCAAGCCCGAGGCGACCAGCACCTCGGTCAGTGTGAATCCCGCGTTATGTAATAGCTTATTCATTCATGAAGTCGCCATGGTCAGCAATAATAAAAACACTGGATTCCCGATTCCGTCCGCCTGCGGCGGGCGGATCGGGAATGACAAAGCGGCAGGCACGTTCTGTCATTCCCGTGTAAACGGGAATCCAGAATATGCCTGTTATTGTCAATTCATATTCCTTAATTTCGCCCCACATTGTAGCGCGTGACCCTGTAAAGGGCGTCGTTTGTAAGCGTCACCGTTTTCCCTCCCGGCCAGAAGCGGTCGCGCTTGACGCGCACTTCCACATCCCACTTGTAAGGAACGGCGGTGCCGGTGCCGGGGATGATCATCGTGCGTATTTCGGAGTTGGCCGGCAGGAGGCTGGCGGCGGGGGGCGGCAGAGGGGGAAGGTTGGTGGCCACGGTAACCTTTGAAAAATCAAAAGTGTTGAAAACCGCGAGGGCCTGGTCCATGGCCAGGGCTTCCGCCTCGAGCTTCTGGCGGTTGGCCAGGACCATGGCATTGGCCAGCATGAAGGTGGGGTAGAGCAGTATGGCCGCCAGGGCGGCGACCGCGGTTGCGAAAACAACTTCGAGCAGGGTCAGGCCCGTCGCTGAACCGCGGGCCGGATCATGGATTTGGACGCTGTTGCCCGGCATGTTTGCATTCCGCCGTTAATGGCTGCCCCTGCCGCCGCCTGCAGCCCCTATGTTTTCGCGGGAGCTTCCGGATGCGCGGGAGAGTGTTTTTTTCTCTGCGCGATCAGCCGCTTGATTTCTTCCTGCGTGAGCGCGCGGTTCTGCCCGGACCTGGTTGACTTTTCTTCTTCGATTTCGCGCAGCATGCGCGCGAGGTCAAATTTGCCGCCCATACGTCATTCCTTTCCAGATTGCAGGGTATCGTTGATGATGGCCTTGATTTCATCCACGGGGCTGTCCTTGCGGATGTAGCCCGCGGCGCCGAGCGCGATGCACTTTTCAACCGTGGCCGACTCTATGACCGAGGTCAGCATGATGACCCGCGCCTCCGGGAACTCTGCCATTATTTCCCTGAGCGCCTCCTCCCCGGTTTTGAGAGGCATGTTGATGTCCATCATCAGGAGGTCCGGTTTTTTTTCACGATACATGCTGGCGGCCTCGCTGCCGTTGGCGGCCTGGCCGACCACCTCGCAATCCATCTTCTTGAGAATTGAGACAATAAACATCCGCATGACCATCTCGTCATCGGCCACGAGAACCCTCGGCTTTTCATTGCTCATTATAATATCCCCCGTTTAAACGAAGCGTAAAAGTTCATAATTTGTTCACATGATACACCCGCCGGGCGCCGGGATCAATCAATATCAGGCGGCGCGGGCGGCCGGAAAGAAAGCGCGACTTCCGTGCCGTGATCCGCAGGCGCCGAAGC
Organism: Kiritimatiellia bacterium; assembly: GCA_041674125.1. Classification (GTDB taxonomy): domain Bacteria; phylum Verrucomicrobiota; class Kiritimatiellia; order JAAZAB01; family JAAZAB01; genus JAQUQV01. The sequence goes on along the minus strand of JBAYWJ010000008.1, from coordinate 14,847 downwards.
CGCTTCGCTGGAGGCGATGGCGATTGCGCCCCCGTAAGCCTCCATGAAGCGCTTCACGAGCGGCATGCCGAAGCCGGTGCCGCTTTCCCCGGCCGTGCCCGGCCGGCTGGTGGTTTTGTGGAAATCAAAGATGTCTCGCAGGAAGGCGGAAGGCATGCCTATGCCGCGGTCGCGTATCCTCAGGACCACCTTTCCGCCCTCCGCTGCGGCGCTGACTTCTATCTTCCCGCCCGGGTGCGAAAACTTTATCGCGTTGGTCAGGAGGTTGTTCAGCACAGAGTTGACCAGCGAAACCTTTTCGGCCATGACCGCAAGCTCTTCCCCCACGCGCAGTTCCAGGCTCAGGTTTTTTCTTTCAAGCGGAAGCTTGATGATCGAGGCGGATTGCCTGAGCGCGCCCGCGAGGTTGACGCCCTCGAGGGACAGCCTGCGGTCTTCCATCGCCTGCATTGCGCGGACCATGTCGATGATGGCCAGGCCGTTCATGGCCGCCTCGAGCATGGGCGCACGGGCCTCCGCCAGGGACTGCGCATCGTCAGACAGCTCCAGCAGCCCGCGCACGGCATTCAGTGGGTTGGCCAGGTCGTGGCAGAGCACGTGCAGCAGCTCCTTGCGCGTGCGGCCGGTCTCCTCCAGCGAGCGCCGCGAGCTCAGAAGCTCCAGCTGGGTGCGGACGCGGGCCAGGAGTTCCGCGCTGTTAAAGGGCTTGGTGACGTAATCCACCGCCCCGGCCTTGAAGCCGTTGACAATGTCTTCCGCTTCCGTCCTGGCGGTAAGGAATATGACCGGGATGCCGGCCGTGCCCGGGGCAGCCTTGAGGCGGCGGCAGACTTCAAACCCGTCCAGGCCGGGCATCATGACGTCCAGCAGGATAAGGTCGGGGTGCTCCTCGCCGGCGAAGGCCAGCGCCTGCTGCCCGTCGGTGGCTACCGCGATGTCGCAGGCCTCGCGCTGAAGGATGTTTCCAAGCACATTGAGGTTATTGGGATTGTCGTCCACGATGAGGATCAGGGGAGGGCTGGATTTATTGTTTCTGGAGTTGTTCATGGAAGTTCGCCTTGGCCGGGAACGGCCGGACGCTCTTTGCCTTCGCTGGCCTGTCCCGCCAGCGCGGCGATTTCATCGACCAGGCCCGGGAATGATTGCAGGGATAGCTTCAGGTGTTCAATGTCAAAAGCATCCGCCTGCTGTTTCAATGTTGCGGCCCAGCTGGCAAGCGGCTCCATGCCGTATTGCCGGCCCAGGCTGCCGATACGCTCTGCAAAGGCCCTGATGCGGTTGATGTGCATGATGCCACTGACCTGCTTCCAGCCCGTCCGGGTCTCTTCCCGCAGGAGGGCGGCCAGCTCCGGCCAGCGCGAGCGGGCCGCTGCGGGGGCCCCGGCCATGAACCGGGAAACATCCTGGGCAGTGGAGGCTGCCGGAGCCACGCCGGCATGCGCCAGCAGGCGCGCCATTTCCCGGAGCAGGTCGTGTTTCCGGACCGGCTTGGTGAGGTAGCCGTCGCAGCCAAGCGCCATGGCCGCCTTTTTTTCCTCCGGCATGGCCGAGGCCGAAATGATGATGACGGGGATGGAAGCCAGGGCCGGATCGGCCTTCAGGTTTTGCAGCGCTTGCCCGCCATCCATGACCGGCATGCGCATGTCCAGGAGAACAAGGTCGGGCCGCTGGCGCCTGGCGGACTCCAGAAGTTCGCGTCCGTTTTCCGCTTCTTCAATGGTGAAGGCCGGGTCGCCGAGGTAGCGCGTGAGCAGCAGGCGGTTGACCCGGTCGTCGTCGACAATCAGGATGCGGGCCGGCGCAAAAGCGACCGTTGAGATTTCATCCTTCTGCGTCCCGGCGGCCGGTTTCGTGGCGGCCACGCTGACGTTCCCGAGGACGACCTGGAAAGTGCTGCCCTTGCCAGGGGCGCTCATGACGGCAACCTGCCCGCCCATGGCCTCCACCAGGCGCCGGCAAATGGCAAGCCCCAGGCCCGTGCCGCCATACTGCGCGTGGCTTTGGCCGGTTTGCTGCTGGAAAGCTTCAAAAATGAGATCCTGCTGGTCCGGCGCTATGCCGATGCCCGTATCGGCCACGCTGAAGACAAATTCAATCGCGCTGCGGTCCGGCCTGACATAGCGCTTCGAGGCGGAAAGTGTTATGCCGCCCGCGGGCGTGAATTTGACGGCGTTGCCGACCAGGTTGAGGATGACCTGCCGCAGGCGGATTTCGTCCAAGACCAAAGCCTCCGGCATTTCCGTGTCGATATGGACCGAGAAGGCGAGCCCCTTGCGCCGAAGCTCTTCCGAAAAAATCTGCCCGATTTCGTTGAAAAGCCTGTGCGGGCTGACCGCGGTGTATTCAAGCTTGAGCTTTCCGGACTCGATTTTGGACAGGTCAATGATGTCGTTGATCAGGTTGAGCAACAGCTTTCCGCTGGCGGAGATGGAAGCCAGGTACTCCCTGTGCGCGGGGTTCTCGACCTGCGAGGCAAGGATGTCCGAGAAGCCCAGGATGGCGTTCATGGGCGTGCGGATTTCGTGGCTCATGTTGGCCAGGAAAGCGCTCTTGGCCCGGTTGGCTATATCGGCGGCGTCCTTGGCCTCGCGCATAGCCTCTTCGGCCTGCTTGCGCAAGGTCATGTCCCGGCTCACGCCCAGGATCCCGATGGCCGCGCCGCGGAGGTTAATGAGCGGCGCCTTGAGCGTGTCCAGCAGCACGCGCTGGCCGTCGGGATAGGTCACCCATTCCTCGTTGTGGCGGGGCTTGCCTTCGAGCATCATCTGGCGGTCGTTGTCCTTGAAGGCTTCGGCCACCGCGCGCGGGAACAAATCATAATCCATGTGGCCGATAATCTCTTCGCGCTTTTTGCCGACGAACTTTGCAAACTCGGGGTTGCAGCCCAGGTAAATGCCGTTCTTGTCCTTGAAAAACACGAGGTCCGGTATCGAATCCAGCAGGGCCAGCAGCAGGGTGGTGCGCCAGGCCAGTTCCGACTCGGTTTTTTTGCGGAGCTTCACGTTCACCAGCACACGCGCGAAGACCGTCAGCAGTTGCTGCTCCATGCCGGTGTAGGCGTGCCGGAGCCGGACCGAGTCGAAGCCCACGAAGCCGATGCAGTCGCGCTCTTCCATCATGGGGATGGCCAGCAGGCTCAGGATGCCCTGCGGCTTGAGTATGTCGCCCAGGTGCCCGCCCGGCAGGGCCGCCACGTCGGGAATGTACATGGGCTCGCCCTTGCGGTGGGCCGCGACCCATTCAGGTATGTCGCTCAGCGGCACATCCTGAAGCTTTTCGACCTGCGGCGCTATGCCCTCCCGGCACCACTCGTGCGTGTTGGAGCAGGTCTGCCTGTTGAAATTGTATTCGAATATATAGGCCCGGTCAGCGCCGACAAATCCCGCGAGCTCCCTGAGCGAGGCGCGGATGGCCGGCTCCACCTTGGCCAGCGGTATGTTGATAAACCGGGAGGAAGTATCCATGAGCAGCTTCTGCAGCTGCGACTGCTGCAGCAGCGCCTCCTCCGCCCGCTTGCGCTCCGTGATGTCCGTGTGCGATCCGGCCATGCGATAGGGAATGCCTTTCTGGTCGCGCAGGGCTTCGCCGCGCGCCAGCATCCAGCGGAAGGTGCCGTCGCGGTGCCGCAACCGGAATTCGATGTTGTATTCTTTGACCTGCCCTTTCAGGTAGCGGTCGACAAACTCCAGCACGCGCGGCTTGTCTTCCGGATGAATGTGCTCCACGAAAGAGGCAAAAACATTCGGGAACCCGGCATCTTCGTAGCCGATAATCTGCTTCCAGCGCGGCGAAAGGTAGAGGCTGTTATCGCGCAGATTCCAGTCCCAGATGCCGTCCCGGGAGCCCCGCACCGCCAGTTCAAACTGCTCGCGGCTGCGCTTTAACTCTTCCTGCGCCAGCTTGCGCTTCGTGATGTCGCGGGCGATCGCGTAAATTCTGTCACCCTGCGGCCTGGAACGCCACTCGATCCAGCGGTAGGAGCCGTCCTTGCAGCGGTAGCGGTTTTCGAAGCTCCTCACTTCCTCCTGCGACTCTAGCCTTGATATCGCGGCGAGTGTGTTTTTCAAGTCTTCCGGGTGGACGAGGTCAAGAAAGGACCGCCCCTCCAGCTCCGCCAGGGAATAGCCCAGGACTTTTTCCCACTCGGGGTTGAGCCGGAGGAATCGCCCGGCGGTGTCGGCGATGCACAGCATGTCAAGGCTGTTATGAAAATAGCGGTTCAGCTCTTCGCTTTTCTCGAGCAGCTCGGCCTCCGCTTCCTTGCGCCAGGAGATATCAATGAAACTTTCAAGGAGGTAGCGGCGCCCCCCCAGCGCGATGGGCGCGACGGTCTTGAGGACCGGAACGCGCTTCCCGGCGGCGGTCAGCAGGATGCGCTCGGAATTGTCGACTTCCTGGCCAAGATCCGTGATGGGGCATTGGCCGGCTTCGGCCGGGCAGACGAAATTATGGCAGATTTTCCCGATGATTTGTTCGCGCGCCGCCCCGATCAGCCGCACGGCGGCGGGGTTGGCATAGGCGATCGTGTGCGTTTCGGGATCGATGATCAGGATGCCGGCCTGGACGGCCTCAAGGATTGACTGCGCCCTGGTCTCGATTTCCCCTGCAAGGTCCTTTGCGCCGACGCGCCGGATGCCGCATTTCCGGCGCTTTTGTCTGCCCGGTATCCGCTGGGTTTTCATGAAAAGACTTGATAGAAGCCTCAACCCTTCCTGCTTGAAATGTAACGGTTTTCATCCTGCCCGTCAATTGTCTTGAGGGCCGGCTGAAATTAATATCCGGATTAATGTTATTGATTTTCCGGATATCTGGTATTATGGAAACCGTTTATATCGCCATGATTGCTGCGGCATTGCTGCCGTCTCTATGAAAGGAAGATTATGAACAATGTGCTGCCAACCATGTACGCTCCGGCGGAGCGCTCCGCCGCGGAGGATATCAGGCGCCTGTTCAACCGGATTGTGGCCACGCCCTTCATGGCCGAGCTGCTCGACGCCGTCTCCGCGGGGATCCTGGTGCTAAACGCCAACCGCCAGATCGTGTTTGCCAACCGGGCCGCCCTGATCCTGGCGGGGCTGGCCGACCCGTTTCCGGCGCTTGGGCTCAGGCCGGGCGAAGCGCTGCAATGTGTCCACGCTGCGGAAACCAAGGCCGGCTGCGGTACGAGCGAATTTTGCCGGACCTGCGGCGCGGTCCGGGCCATCCTCGCGAGCCAGGAGGGCCGGGAGGAAGAGCAGGAGTGCCGCGTCATCCGCAAAAATGACGGCAGCGCCCTGGATTTAAGGGTCCGGGCGGTTCCTTTCCGGGTCGGCAACGAGGCGCTTACGATGTTTTCGGTCATAGATATAAGCGACGAAAAGCGGCGCAAGGCCCTTGAGCGGATTTTCTTCCACGATATTCTCAACACGGCCAGCGGCATCAAGGGCTTTGCGGAGCTCCTCAAGGATGCCGACTCCGGCGAGGTAAAACAGTACCAGGAAACCATCTTTTCCCTGGCGCGCATGATCGTGGATGAAATCAACAGCCAGCGCACCCTGACCGCGGCCGAAAACAACGAGCTTAAGCTCAATCCTTCCAAGATCCGGGCCCTGGAGCTTCTAAATGAAATCGTGAACTTGTATAAAAACCATGATGTGGCCGCCGGCCGCCAGCTCAGGATTGATCAGAAGGCAGATGATGCGGAGTTAGTAACCGACCGGCCGCTCCTGCAGAGGGTCATCGGCAACATGACCAAGAACGCCCTCGAGGCCTGCCAGCCCGGCGAGACGGTCACGCTCGGCTGCTCGGCACAGATGAAGCAGGTCCAGTTCTGGGTGCACAATCCCAACGAGATGCCGCGCGAGGTTCAGCTGCAGGTTTTCGAAAGGTCGTTCTCCACGAAGGGCGTTGGCCGCGGTCTGGGCACCTACAGCATCAAGCTCCTCACCGAACGGTACCTGAAAGGCGCGGCTTCCTTCGTCTCCGGCAGGGACGGCACCATCTTCCGGGTTTCTTACCCGCTGTCAATCAGTTCGGCATGACCGGATGCAAGATCCACAAAAAACTCCAGCCAGCTGTTAGGCACTCTTGTTGCGCGCTGATTCACCATAACGGCAATACAACTTGACTCGCCGGTGAACTCAAGAAAAAATCTTAAAACGGCTTGGACATGGGAAGAATGGCAGGCAAGCCGAAAGGCACGCAGAGCTGCCGCGAGGCGCATCGGACCGCTCATTACCCGGCGCCAGGCCAGTTCATCCGACCGCCGGCTTCGCTCCGCCTTCGCCGGACAATGAGGTCCGGCCTTTCCCGGCGAACATCGTTCGCGTTAATTCCGCAGTATAATATTTTTGGACAGGTTCTTCATTCCGCCGAAGTAGCCTGCCAGCCGAAGGACGCGGTGACCGTGATGTATCCGTTGGCCGAGGAGGCGCAGGACCATAGACCGTCTGACGGGCGGTAAACGGACAGGTCGGTTTTGGCATCGCCGTCGTAATCTTGCGGCACCGGCAACCAAAGCGGGCCGCCGAGCCCGCTGGCCACGGCCGTCGCGTAGCCGCTGCCGGAGAGAGCGCAGCGCCAGCCGCCGTTGGTCACGCCGTAAACGGCCGGGTCGGCCTTGGCGTCGCCGTCGTAATCCGCCGGCACGGGCAGCATGTACGTTTCACCGAAGCCGCTGATGGCGGTGGAAGCGTAACCCGAGGCCGAGGCGGCAACGATCCAGACGCCGCCGTCCGCACGGTAAACGCCGGGGTCGGTCCTGGCGTCGCCGTCATAATCCGCCGGCACGGCCGCCATGTCCGGCGCGCCGAAACCGTTGATGGCATACGAGGCATAGCCGCCGGCGGAAGAGGCGATGAGCCAGCTGCCGCCTTCGGCGCGGTATACTCCCAAGTCGGCCTTGGCGTCGCCGTCGTAGTCCGCGGGAACGGGCGCCATACTTAACGCCCCGAAGCCGCTGATGATCGCGGTGGCGTAAGCGCTGGCTGAACAGGCAACCATCCAGACACCGCCGGCGGCGCGGTAGACGGCGGGATCGGCCTTGGCGTCGCCGTCATAATCCGCCGGCACCGGCATCCATTCCATTCCGCCGAAATCATTGACCACGACCGTCGCGTAGCCGTTGGTGGAGTGGGCGCAGAACCAGGTGCCGTCCGCGGAGCGGTACACGGCCGGGTCCGTCCGCGGGTCGCCGTCGTAATTTGCGGGAACGGCCTGGTAATATACGTTTCCCTTCCAGCCGGAGGCGGGGAGGCTGAAAGCGCTTAATCCGTAAACGTTGGTGGCCCTGACCCGGTAGTAATAAATCATGCCGTTCGTGGCCGCGGTATCGGCATAGGTGTTCGAGGCGGTGGACACGATCTGGGTGGCGGTGTAAAAATCATTGGCGGCGTAGCGCCACACCTGGTATCCCGTGGCGTTGGTCACGCTGTTCCATGTTATCCGGATTTGGTCGAAATAGGCGCCTTCGCTGGCCGTGACGTTGATCGGCGCCGGCAAAATTTTCCATTTGGCCACGCGGTAAAGAGCCATTGTGCCGGAGTTGGTGAAGCTGCCGCCGGCATAGAGATTGCCGTTCGTGTCCACCGTCAGGGAATAAACGGTGGAGCTGAAACCTTCGCCGAGGGCGGACCAAACGAGGCCGTCCCACCGGGCGACGCGGTTGGCGGGTATGCCGCCGGCGTTTGTAAAATCGCCGCCCGCATACAGGGTTCCCTGGGAATCCATGGTGAGGGCGTAAACCGTCGAGCTCAAACCCGAGCCGAGATTGGTCCAGGTTGAGCCGTTCCACATTGCGACGCGGTTGGCGGCCCTGCCGCCGGCGTTGGTGAAGATCCCTCCGGCATAAAGGTTCAGGTTGGTGTCCAGGGTAAGGGCGTGAACGGTTGAGCTCAGGCCGTCCCCGACGTTGGTCCAGGCAAGGCCGTTCCAGTGGGCAATGCGGCGCGCGGCTGACCCGCCGGCGTTGGTGAAGATCCCGCCGGCGTAGCAGTTTCCGTTCGTTGTCACGGCCAGGGCGAAAACCGCCGCGCCCAGGCCATCGCCGAGGGCCGACCAGTCCGTCCCATCCCAGCGCGCGACGCGGCCGGCCGTCACGCCGCCCGCATGGGTGAAATCGCCCCCGGCGTAAAGGTGGCCGTTCGTGTTGATGGAAAGGGCATACACGGTGGAGCTGAAGCCCTGGCCGAGGGTCGACCAGGCGGAGCCGTTCCACCGGGCGGCGCGCTTGGCGGCTATCCCGCCGGCCGCGGTGAACTGGCCCGCGGCGTAAAGCCACCCGTTCGTGAACCTTGCCAGGGCACATATGGTCCCGTTGACGCCCTGGCCGAGGTTGGTCCAGGAGGTCCCGTTCCACTTCGCGGCGCGGTTGGTGGCGGCGCCGCCGGCGCGGGTGAAATCGCCGGCGGCGTAGAGCGCAACGTTTGTGTCGAAAGCCAGGCTATAAACCGCGCCGTTGCTGAAGCCGCCGCCCAGGTTGGTCCAGGAGTGGGCCCGGCTTGCCGCAGGGCTGGCCAGCAGGATGGCGCTTGCCGCCAGGGTCATAAGTGATTTAATTTTCATCATAATGCGTTTAGATTCCTGGAGAACATCATTCCGGCCGGATTATTGCACCGGCTTAAATCCATTTCCGCCGAACAAACCGCTGGCGGAATCATGCCCGCTGGCGGACATCATGCCGCTCCAGGCGCCATGCTCCATGCTGTAAATCATGAAATCTGTCTTAAAGTCGCCGTCGTAATCGCCAATCGCCGGCGCGAAAGCCAGGCCGCCGTAATTGAAATTTTGAATGCCATAACCGCCGGCCGAAGGCATGACCAGCCATTGTCCTGTTTGGGCGTGATACACGGCAGGATCCATCTTGCCGTCGCCGTCATAATCTCCCGGCGCGGCTGCGAAGCCGGGACCGCCGCAGGCCGCCTCCGCGGCAGCATAATTGCGGCCGGAGAGCGCCGCCAGCCATTTGCCGGAAGACTCTTGATACACGACCAGGTCGGCTTTGCGGTCGCCGTCGTAATCGCCGCCCTTGGGCATGAACCCCGGGGCGCCTAACTGCGCGCTGGCAGACTGGCTGCTGAAAATCAGGTATACGGTCCATACGCCCGTGGCGGGTTGATATACGGCCGGGTCAGCTATCCGGTCGCCGTCGTAATCCTGCGGCACCGGGATTGAATCGGCGTCGCCGAGAAGAAAGGCGAGGGGAAAGTATTCAAAGAGCGAGAGCTGGATGGTCCAGATCCCGGATGCGGCATGGTACACGCAAGGATCGGCCTTCCCGTCGCCGTCAAAGTCCTTGAGGAGCGGCATAAAGCCCGGGCCGCCCAGCGTAAACCGGTCGAAGGACCAGGTCGCGGGATCGGGTTCGGGCTTGCGCCAGGACCTTGAGCGGCTGGAAAGCAGCGCCTGCCAGGTCCCGGCGGCCTCGCTGTAAAGGACCAGGTCGGAGAATCCGTCGCCATCCAGGTCATTGGGCGGATACTGGAAATCATTGCCCCAGCCGTAGGCCAGGTCGTGCAGCCATGAAATGCTTGCAACGTAGGCCACCGGCGCGGCCGCCCCGTGGTAGCTGCCCATCTTGTCCTTGAGCCATTCGATCAGGGCGCTGAACGGCCACTGGTTGCCGAAGGCCACCAGATCGGTGTGCGGCGCGCTGCGTCCCTTGAAAGCATTGCAGGCGTTGGTGGAGTTGCCGTAAGGCACGAGGTCGTCATCGGGGTAGTGATAAAGCCGCATCTTCATCTGCGGGGTCCAGGCCAGGTAGGCATCGTTCGAGGCCAGCACCTGGTTGAGGACGCTGGCGGTGTTGGAAAGTTCCGCCAGGTATTCTCCGGTCAGGATGCTGCGCGGTCCCTCGTAAGGAGTGGCCTTGTAGATGAGGGCGTTCATTTCGGTGCCCGTGTTGGTGCCGGCCAGGCACATCCGCTGGAGTTTGCCGGCGAAATCCGCCTCGGCCGGCACTGAAGATTTTATCGCGTTGGTGAAGATGAAAACCGGGTCACGGGCCGCGTACACGGAATCATACCCGTTGACGGTGTAAGGGAGAAAGTAAGGGGAGGTGAAACTGGCGCCGGCGGTCAGCATGACCTGGCGCATGGTGTCTGAAAGGGAATAAGGCCCGTCCAGCCCGGCCACCGCCTGCAAGTTAGTGAATTCAGAGGCGTATCGCTCCTGCAGGTCGCGCGCGGCCATGAGGGTTGCGTAGCCGCCCTCGGAGTAGCCGGTCAGGTAGAGCCGGCTGTCCCACTGCGCATAGGTCTTCGTGTCCGTTTTGAGGTAATCGCGCGTGGCGCGGATCATGTCCAAGACGCTGTTGGCCAGCGACTCGGTGCAGTAGGGATGCGCGTTGGTGTTGGCGCCCATGCCGGGATAGTCCGCCATGGCGACCGCGAAGCCGGCCTGGGCAAAAATGGTCCCGAAGGGGACGGTAAACTGCGCGTCATCCCACATGTTGGTCATGTTGAACATGGAAGGGGAAAACCTGCGCTCGACCTGGGTGGGATGCTGGAACGAAATCATAGGCACGGTCTCGTGCAGGTAGCTGTACCGGGGCAGGATGGCCAGGCCGGTCACCTGGATGCGGTCCCCCTCTGCGGTCGTGGTCCAATAGGTAATCTTTACGTATTCCGCGACGTGTGGGTCGTGGAGGATGTCGTGCAGGATGTAGCAGACCCACGTCCAGAGCGTCTGGAGCCAGCCCTGGTCAAAGTCGTTCGAGCGGTCAATCTTGTCCTGTAAACTGCCGACCAGCGTTTCATACGAGACGGATCCGAGCGGCTCGGCGCTGATGAGCGGCGTGGGCTCAGATACATTCAACGGCCTGGCGCAAACAGTTTGGGGCGCCATGGATAGAACAAATCCTGCGACAAATACCAGGGGCAATATTTTTGTTTCCAAGCAGAGTTTCTCTTTAATTAATGCGCATCTTGGTGGATGGACCGGATCTTGAAATGAAAGCTTTTCCCCGCCGTGACATGATGCCTGGCCATGAGTTTGGTTTTGGCCCCGTTAATCGTGTTGACAACGTGCGCCCAGCCCTCGTGCATGCGGATGTGGGTATGGTCTTTTTCAACTTTGCAGGTTAAGCGCGTCCCGGCGACTGTTATTTCAGCGTGGGGAGTAAGTACCTGCAAGGGGTAATCAGGATGCTGCCCGGCAACATCCGCCATAAGCATGCCGGACGTCAGCTTTATTATTTTGCAGGATTTTTTTGAGCCGTCAAAACCGTCGTCAATAACCTGCGCAACCGAACCGGGCTCCAGATGGATGATCGTCCCGTCCCTGAAGCTCAGGAGCTGGATGGTCCCGGGCGGCACGACCACCGCTGTCCCATCCGGAGCCGCGCGCGCGCCGGCCTCATCCGTGATGTCAGCGCCTATCTTGAGCAGGGAAATTGTCAATGGCTCCGCAAAGTGCTCCCTTGAAAAGCCCGCCAGCCAGAACCCGGCCGCGACAACCACGGCCAGGCAGGCGGCGAGCGCCAGCACGCGCCATGAGCGCGCGGCGCTTCGGGCGGCGGCAATGATCTCCACTTCCCGCCTCGGCGCGGCCGCCTCATCCTGCCTGAAAAGCTTCCTCAGCTGTACGTGCTGGAGCGCCAGCTCGCACAGCATGTCCGCCGCGGCCGGGTCGGACCGGACCGCTTCCAGCAGGCGCGCGGTTTCCTCCTCCGGTAGCGCGTTATCCAGGTAGCGCGAGATAAGATCAGTTAATTCCTGTTCTTCCATTTTCATTCGCGTAATTGTAAATCTTGTGCATTTTTGTGGCAAAATTTCTCATGATATTTTTATGGTTTGTATGCAGCGCAGCAGCGCGGCCCGGACGCGCGAGAGAGCCACCTGCACCGCGCCCTCGGTTTTGCCGATTTTGGCCCCGATTTCCCTGAGCGACAGGTCCTTTTCGTATCGCAGCCCCAGCATGCGCTTGAGGTCGCCGGAGAGCCTTTCAACGCAGATTTTCAGGCGCTCCATGCGCTCCGAAGGCGAGTGCGGGTCGAAGTCCCGGCGCTGCCACGCGTTTTCGCAGGCCTGGAGATCCTCCTCGGCCAGGGGCAGCGGTATCTTTTTCTTCTTTTTCCAGTAGTCCAGCATGGTGCGCCGCGCCACCTCGCGGCTCCAGGCCTTGAAATAGCGCACCTCCAGCCGCTCGTTCGCCTTGCGCATGATCACCAGCGAGACTTCCTGGAACAAGTCCTCGGTCTCGTCCCAGTTGCGCAAGTGCGCGTAAAGATAGGCGCAAATTGAATCGCGGTTTTCAAGCAGTCTGCTGACCAGCTCCTCGAGCGGCGCGTCGGCTTCCTTCATTTTACATCCTGCTTGCGTTTATTCAGTGGGAATATCGGACAAAATCATACAGAATTAGCAAAACCATAACAGCGCGCCGGCCGCGGTTCAAGGCCAAAACTGATTCAGATGTAAGGCCTTGAAGTGGTAAATTTGTTGTAGCGCCGCTCGTCCGTGCGGCGGTCCGGTCCGGAGCCGCGCCACGCTTCCCCGCTTCGTTGCAGCAACTGCACATGGCAGGTGAAGCTCCCCGCGGTCCCGACTCGAAGAGGTCGGGACGGGGCAGCCTACTCCGCGACTCGACTGAGCTCGCCGAAGTCCGTAGCAAAGCCTCTGGGCCTACTCCGCCGAAGCAAAGCTTCTGGCTGCGAAGGCCGGACTGCGACCGTCCTACGCCCGCCATAGCGGGCTTCGCGACGGCGGGAGGTCAAGAGCCACAGGGTTTTCTGGCGAAGAAGGGTAAAGCGTGGCGCGCTATTATAATTTTCCCCCAATAACTGCCCATTACCTCCGGGTTCATGTCCAGATTCGCGTTCAGGTTGACAGCATGCCTCGAGGCGGGATATATTCCTGACAGGAGGATGAACAATGATCAACCTGCAAAGCCCCCTCGCGAAAAGTCTCCTGTGCGCTCTTGTTTTCGGCACCGCGGCCGCCGCCACCCTGGCAAAAGAGTATATCGTCCGGGATGGCCAGCCTAACGCCGAAATTATTATTGCTGAAAGCCCTCCGCGCATGACGCGCCTGGCCGCCGCCCAGCTCCGGGAATATATCCGCAAAATATCCGGCGCAACCCTGGCGGTGACCAACCTGCCGGACGGGAACGTTCCCGTTAAAATCTACGTCGGCAGAAGTACCCACACGGACAAGCTCGGCATAAAGCCCTACGACGAAAAGGACGGCGGCTACCGGATCGTTTCCGGCAAAGACTGGCTGGCCATGATCGGCCGCGACGATGATTTCGCGCCTGTCGAGCCCTGGCCGCACAACAACGGCGACTGGGCGAGCGGCCGGGTCCAGAAGGAATGGGAAAAGATCACCGGCGCAATGTGGGGTAATCCCATGCCAGGCATTTACAAGAACAGGAATTATTTCGACCTGGCGCCCTGCGCCGCCGCCTCCACGAACGAGGTGTGCAACAAGGATGGCGCCGTCCAGGCCTGGGCCTTTGATGAAAGAGGCACCTTGAACGCGGTCTGCGGTTTCCTGCGCTCGCTGGGCGTGCGCTGGTACCTGCCCGGCGAGCTCGGCGAGATCGTGCCCGAAATGAAATCCATTCCATTGCCGGAAACAGACGAGGTTGTCCGCCCCGATTTCCCCGTGCGCCGCATCAACTTCCGCTTCTCCATCGGCTCGCGCGATAACGCCCTCTGGGCCATGCATTTGGGATTGCGCGACCAGCCGGATATCGAGATCCCCCACGGCATGATCGCCATGACCGACCGCAAGGAAATCATGGAAGCCCACCCGGACTGGTTCGCGCTCTACAACGGCAAGCGGCACAACGACCCGAAAGAAGGCAACAACCAGCTCTGCTATTCCAACCCGGAGCTTTTCCAGGAAACCGTCCGCTACGTCCGCGCCATTTTCGACCACTATAATTTGCAGGCCGTGTCCGTCATGCCCCCGGATGGCTACACCTCCATCTGCCAGTGCGAGCTTTGCAAGGGCAAGGACAATTCTGAGCGCGGCAACCGCGGGGTGCTCTCGGACTACGTCTGGGACTTTGTCAACCGCGTGGCGAAGGAAGCGGGCAAGACGCATCCCGGCAAATGGGTTTCCAACTGCGCCTACGGCATCTACACCCTCCCGCCTGAAAAGATAGAAAAGCTCGAGCCGAACGTGCTGGTCTGCATCGTGGGCGGCCGGCGCCCGATGAGCAACAAGCCGGAGCAGCAGGAAGCCTGCCGCCAGCTGCGCGAAAGCTGGGTGAAAAAGACAGGCAACCCGATCATGATTTTCGAAAACTACCCCTTCACCGACCGCGGCATGTACCTGCCCGCCTTCACGCCGCACTCCCTGGGCGAAAGCATCAATGCCACCAAGGGCATATCCATGGGCGAGGACATCTGGCTCAGCTACGGCCAACATTTTGACACGGACGGCATCGGTTTCAACCACTTCATGGTTTACTTCACCGCCAGCATGTACTGGGGCGGCAAGGAACAGGACGTTGATAAAATGTTCGACGAATACTGCCGCCTCTTTTACGGGCCTGCCGGAAGCAGGATGAAGGAATTCTTCGAGTACAGCGAGGCCAACTGGCAGGAGATGGAGAATGACAAGGCAAAAGTGGACAAGGCCCTCGATCTATTTGACGCCGCGAAGCAAAAAGCCGACCCGGATTCGGTTTACGGCAAGCGCATCGCCCTTATAGATAAGTACCTGAAAAGCCTGCGCAACAAGAGCAAGCTGCTCGGGATAAAGCGCGGAAAAGTGCCGCAGCTGCGCATGCTGGATGAAACCGGCAAGATTGTCATTGACGGCCGGATGGATGACGAATACTGGCAGAATGGCCGGGGAAATATCTCGGGCGGACTGCGGGAAATGCAGACCGGGCGCCGGGCAACTTTTGGCTCCTCCTTCAAGA
>JBAYWJ010000007.1:0-31849 GCA_041674125.1 Kiritimatiellia bacterium | reverse complement strand
TCGAATGCCCTGAGCATTGTCGAAGGGCATTCTGATTTTGATTTCGACGCGTTCGCTTCGCTCACTTGCTCATGGCAGGCCATATAGTTAAGCGTCGAATGCCCTGCCTGCCCACAGCAAAGCCGAGGGGAGTAAACGAACGAAGAGAATGCGTCGAAGGGCATACTTATGGCCTGGCTTGTTTATATAACCAAGTGTGCTAATGGAAGTTATTATACTGGCCATACAAAAAATCTTGCCAAGCGTTTGGCTTGCCATGTCTCAGGAAAAGGCGCGCAGCATACTCGCCGATTCAAGCCGTCTGAAATGATATATTTCGAACCATTCCAAACAGAATCTGCAAGCATACAACGTGAAAATCAGATCAAGGGCTGGAGCAGGGCAAAGAAAGAAGCTTTGATTAAGCATGATATTGCAAGCTTAAAACGGTTAAGCCACGGTATTAAATCTATCCGTATGCATTAGTCGCATGCAAAAATCAATTCTCCAGCGTTCCGGTGAATTCCGCTGGCTCCTGCCGCCGGCCGGCCGGATGCGCGTGCCGGCCGTCCTCTTTGCCTCCGAAGAGCTCGTGGCCGGGCTGGACGCCAAGGTCCTGGAGCAGCTTGCCAACATAGCCTCGCTGCCGGGCATAGTTTCCGCCGCCTACGGCATGCCGGACGCCCACTGGGGATACGGGTTCCCCATAGGCGGCGTGGCGGCTTTCGACGCCGCCAGGGGCGGCGTGGTCTCGGCCGGCGGAGTCGGCTTTGACATCTCCTGCGGAGTGCGCACCCTTCTGACCGGCCTGCCCGCCGGCGAGTTCTGGGCGCGGCAGGAGCAGGTCGCCGACATGCTGTTCGAAAAGGTGCCGGCCGGGGTCGGCAGCACCGGCCGCATCAGCCTGACCGAGGCCGAAACCGACCGCATGCTTTCCGAAGGCGCCGCCTGGGCGGTTGGGCGCGGATACGGATCAAGCGGCGACCTTGTCCGGATCGAAAACAACGGCGTCATGGAAGGCGCGGACTGCGCCCAAATCTCCCGGGAAGCGCGCCGGCGCCAGCGGGACGAAATGGGAACGCTCGGGTCCGGGAACCATTACCTGGAAGTACAGGCAATATCCGAAATTTACGATGAAAAAACCGCGGCTGTTTTCGGCCTGCGCAAGGGAGAAATTGTCGTAAGCATGCACTGCGGCTCGCGCGGCCTCGGGCACCAGATTGCGACCGAATTTTCGCGCTCCATGCTCAAGGCCGCCGGGCGGCACGGCATCAGCCTGCCAGACCGCGAACTGGCCTGCGCGCCCGCGCTCTCGCCCGAAGGCCGGGCCTACCTGGGCGCGATGCGCGCGGCCGTCAACTGCGCCCTGGCCAACCGCCAGATCCTGGCGCACCTCGCGCGCGAGGTTTTTGCCCATTTTTTCGGCAAGATGGAAATGCCGCTCCTTTACGACGTTTCGCACAACATCTGCCACGTCGAGGAGCACGAAGTTGACGGCCGCAGGCAGGAGCTTTATGTCCACCGCAAGGGGGCGACGCGCGCGCTGGGCCCGGGCCATCCTGCCCTGCCGGCGGAATTCAGGGAAACCGGCCAGCCGGTGCTGATCGGCGGCACCATGGGCACGGCCTCCTTCATCCTCGCCGGCACCGGCGAGAGCGCTGAGCTCTCTTTCAGCTCCGCCTGCCACGGGGCCGGGCGCGCCATGAGCAGAAGCCAGGCGGCCAGGCAGTGGCAGGGGAACGACGTGGTTAAAAGGCTGGCGCTGCGCAACATAGCCATCCGCTCCTGCTCCGCCAGGGGCATTGCCGAAGAGGCGCCGGGGGCCTACAAGGACGTCTGCGCGGTGGTAGATACAACCGCAGGCGCCAACCTGGCCAGGAAAATCGCAAAGGTCATCCCCCTGGTTTGCATCAAGGGCTGAAAAAAAGGAACCCCCGTCCCGGCCTTTTTCAAGCCGGAACCGCGGGGCTCCTTCATTCATTCTTCATCCGCCCGCCCGGGTGCGCTCACACATACTGCCGGTAGAGGTTGTAATAATAAGAGGCGTAATCCATGTAGTAGTTGTAGTAATAATTCGCGTAGCTGTAATTGCCCGAACCGGCGTAGTAATAATACATGGCATAGGCATAGTAATAATATTCATACGCCCTGTAGTAATAATAGTAGGCATAGGCGGCGTTGGTGTTGCCCGCATAATAATATCCGTAATAGTAAGCCTGGGCCATATAATAGCAATAAGGGCTCATGGCATAGGCATACCCGTATGAATATCCGCCGTAATAGTAATAATAATAGTAGTAATAAGCCAGGGCCATGTTGGCGTAGTAGTTGTAATAGGCATTCGAGTTGTTGTTGTAATACAGGTAATAGTAATACAGCGCCGTGCCGTAATAATAGTTGTAATAGGCCCGGTATATCAGCGCGCCCGTGGCGGCGTAATATGAATAATAAGACATGGCCGTGTTGTAGTTGGAAAGCGCCAGCTGGTAGTATTGGTTGTCGGAGGACCCGTTGAGCTGGAGGGTGTGGGTCCAGGTGTGACTGCTGCCGCGGCAAACCCAGCTGTAGCTGTTCACGCTCTGCCCGTTGTCCGGCCAGGGATCGTTCAGGTAAACCGAATCGCCGGATGTGCCTCGGGCCACCAGGATGTGCCCGCCGCCGCTGTCCCAGCCCCAGCGGATCAAGACCGGCCGCGATCCGGCCATCTCGTTGTCCAGGTTGCTCAGCGACATGGCCGCGGCCGAGCCGGTGCTGGAGATATTGCCGAAATGCGACAGGATTTCATCGCACCCGTGCATGCTGGCATCGGTGGAGCCGTAGAGGTAATTGGGTATGTTCTGGCCGCCGACCGCCCACTGCGCTATCGCGGTCTGGGTGTAGGAATATCCCTTGAATGCCAGCACCATCTGGCTGCTGGCGTTCCAGCACCACTGGTCCTTCTCCTGGCTGTATTGCGGCACGTTCAAGACCGCGGCCTGGCAGGACATCGCCAGCGACCACGCGCCGAGCGCGGCGAACACCAGGGTTTTTGGAATGCGATAGTAAATTGTCATGGCAATCATTCCTCCTGTTTTTATTTACATCACTTGGATTCTTTGAGCGCGCTCTGCACGGCTGGTTTAAGTTTGGCAATCACGTCTGCGGCCTGGGCAAGCACAGCGTAATCGCTGCCAGAACCCTTCGCGGCCGGCTGCCTGGCCGACGTGATCGGCGTGAGGTTGTTGGCATCCTTTTCCGGAACAGTGAAGAGATACTGCCGCGCCTGGAACACAACCGCCAGCACGGGATTGTAGCCCTGCGCAGCTTTCCACTGCGCCCTTATGGCCCCCAGCTCCTTGGCCAGCGGGGCATATCCCAGCGAAACCGCCTGCCATTTCCCGTCCAGCTGGTCCACCACCAGCACCGCCCTGGTCTGCCCTCCCAGCACGACCGGGAAATACCACAGCGAGGTCGGGGTAAGGATCGTTCCCACCGGGGTGCCGGCGCTGTATTTTTCCAGCGCGGCGGGCGTAATCGTATGCAGCTGGAACGGGGCGCCCAGCGTGGCCGCCAGGAGCGTGTCGCCCTGCGCAAAGCCGTATTGCTCCAGCTCGTTCACGGGAATTTTGTTCAGGTAAGGCTGCAGCCCTTCCTCGGCCGCCTTGAGCACATCCGCGGGCGGATTTGGAGCGGCCGTCAGGCATGCGGCGCAGCAGAAAACCGCCGCCATGATCCAGGCAAACACCAGGCTTCTTTTTTTCATGTCTTTTTCCTTCCTCCGGTTCGTTCGTTAATGTCGCTCGACTGCGTCTGAAATTTTTGCGCCCGATCGCCCTGCCGTGTTGCAAAGATTTTTTGGATCCTCGCATATCGCCCGGTTTTAGTCAACAGAAAAAGCTGCGCCGGGCGCCCGGCACACTTTTGCCTGCTTTTCTGTGGCCGGATGCCGCGCAAGCATACAGGAATAATCCGTATTTTTACAGGTCTCCGGGTGCGGATGAAAAGGCCGTGAAAACCTTGGAAATAACTCGCAAATAAAAGCGGAATAATATATATCTTCCGGAAGACAAAATTCATGAAAATTGAATTCCAAAAGGAAACCCGACTGCAGGGCATGCCCGTAAGCCCCGGCATCGCCTGCGCCGGCATCTGCCTGTTCAACGAAAACCGGCACGCCAACCTGGCCGTTTACCAGGTCGGGCATGACAAGCGCGATTTCGAGAAGAAACGCGTTGAGCGCGCCTTCGCAATCGCCGGACGGCAGCTCGAAGACCTGCGCCGGGACGTTTCCGCGCGCATCGGAAAGGCCGAGTCTGAAATCTTCTCGGCCCAGGCCGGCATCCTCAACGACCCGGGCGTCCGCCGCGATATCGAGGCGCTGATCGCCGACAACGCCGTCAACGCCGAGGCCGCCGTCACGGGCGTAATGGATGCATATGAAGCCCGGCTCCTGCAGCTGGACAACGAGTATATCCGCGACCGCGCCACGGACATCGGCGAAATCAAGCGGCGGCTGCTAGACATCATCTCCGATATCAACCCGTCTCTGCAGTGCGCCGGCCAGCCCCATTGCCAGAAGGGGCGCAACCGCATCATCGTGGCCGAGGAGCTTACCCCGACCCTGACGGTCGAGCTCGATGCAGGCCAGACGCGCGGCTTCGTCACCGAGCGCGGCGGCAAAACATCGCACGCCGCCATTCTCGCGCGCGCGCTCGGCGTCCCGGCCGTGACCGGCATCGCCGGCATCCACGGGGCCATCGCCTGCGGCACAGAACTGCTGGTCAACGGCAACACGGGCGAGGTGGTCGTCTGGCCCTCGGAGGCCACTAAGGCCGCCCTGCTCCCCGCAGGCATGGCCGCCCCCGCCAGGCGCGCCGGATCGCCGGTCGTGCCCGGCCTGAAGGTCCTGGCCAACATCTCGCTCGCGCGCGACGCGCCCGAGGTGCTTGCGCAAAACGCCGAAGGCATCGGGCTTTACCGGACCGAATTCGAGTTCTTCGCCGCCAACCGCCTTCTGAGCGAGGACGAGCAGGCCGAGAAATATGCCTCAGTCGTCGGGCTGATGGGCGGCAAAAAGGTGACCGTGCGCCTGCTGGATGTCGGCGGCGACAAGTCCGAGCCATTTTTGGGCATCGCCAGGGAGCCGAACCCTTATCTCGGGCTGCGCGGCGCGCGCTTCCTCCTGAGCCGGCCGGACCTGCTCGCCACCCAGGCGCGGGCCCTGGCAAGGGCCGCGGCGCGCGGGCCGGTGCACGTCCTCTACCCCATGGTCGTGGACTGCCGCCAGTTCCTGGAGCTGAAAAAAATATTCACGGAGGCCACCGCCGGGTTGAAGGGCGGCCGGATTTACCACGGCGTGATGTTCGAGGTGCCCTCCGCCTGCCTGCAGGCGCGCGAGCTGCTCGAGGCGGCCGATTTCGGCAGCGTGGGCACCAACGACCTGATCCAGTACCTTTTCGCGGTCGACCGCAACAACGAACGCGTTTCCGCCGACTACTCGCCTGACCGGCCGGTCTTCTGGAACCTGATCGAATCGCTCGCGCGGGCGGCCGTAGAGCTGAAAAAACCGCTCTCCGTGTGCGGGGAGCTGGCCGGCGACCCGGCCTACGTGAAAAAGCTCATGCAAATCGGCATCGGCGAAATCAGCGTCAGCGCCAAGCTCATCCCGGCGGTCCGGGAAGCGGCTTTGGCCCCGGCGGGCTGACCGCGGCGGGGCGCTCAGGCAGAAGAACAGGCCCCATGTTTTGCCGATGTCTCAATGCATGCACCAAGGGAGGTACCATGGACAACACAACGCGCATCGAAAAAATCGAAACCGAGCTCGTTCGGGTTAAAAGGATCAACCGCGGCCTCTTCGTCCTGGCCGCGGGGGCGCTGGCGCTCCTCGCGCTCGGCGCCGCAAATGATCAGCAACAGCCAACCGAGCTCAGGGCGAAAAAATTTATCCTTGAAGACGCCTCCGGCAAGGAGCGCGGCGTTTTCTCAACCGGCGAGAAGGGCGTGGAGCTGAAGCTCCTCGGGGCGGAAGGCAAGCCGCAGCTGGTGCTCTACGCGGAAGATACCGGCCCAGGGCTTTACCTGGCCGACCTGAACGGAGCCGAGCGCATCGGCATAAGAACCAGGGGAACTGACGCCCAGGTCACGGTCTTGGACTCCGCCGCGCGCCAGCGGCTGCAAATGCTGGTACGCAACGACCAGCCCTCGCTGGCGCTCTCCGACGCCGCCGGCCGGGAACGGATCACGCTCAAAACGGACAACACCGACCCGCTCGTTTTAATAACCGACACCAACGGCAGGCTCCGCCTCCGGCTGGGCATGCGCGATGATTTTCCCAACCTGACCCTTTCCGGCTCAGGCGGCGAGCCTTTCTGGGCGGCGATCCCGCACAAATACAAGGAATAATGCAACAGGAAGGCGTTAACGTGAACTCAAGCTGCAGCATCCACAACAGGGCCGGCATGGTCGCCTTTTTCTGCGCCATTCTGGCCGCCCTCTCCGGCCTGGCATGGTCCGTGAACCTTGAGCTTGCCGCAAGGGTATATTTCCCTTCCTGGAAACTGATCGAGGCCGTCCTTCCCGGCCCGCTCTTCAGGAGCTGCGCCCTCATTTCGGTTGACCTGAGCACCGTAAGCACCCTGGTGCCGCTGCTGCTCTTCCTCTTCCCGCTTATCCAGGCTTTGAGGGCAAAACGCGGAAGTCTTCCGCTTCCCGCCCCGGCCACGGGAACGGAATGGATGCCGTACCCGCCCCACTTTCCCTACTTTCTCATCATGCTCGGACTTTTCGGCACCCTCTATGGCCTGCTGATCGGGCTGCAAGTGAGCGGGGTGGAAGGCTTTGTCGGCTACCGCCCGGCAGCCGATTCGGTCTCCCAGTCCCTCACCCGCCTCCTGGCCGGCACGGCCACGGCCATCTGGAGCTCACTCATCGGTCTGGTCGGCGCCTTCCTCGCCGCCCAGCCCATACCCTGGATTTTCAGGCGCCTGGCAAGGGTGGAACAGCCGCCCGAAACCGTTTCACTGGCTCAGACCATTCACTCCCTCACCATGGACCTGGGCGGCCTCGCGGAAGCCAGCCGCGCCATGCGCGCCACCCTCACCCCGGCCGCCCTGACCGGGTTTTTGGATAAGCTCGACGCCATTGACCAAAATCTCCGGAACACCGCCGGCGCCGCGGAGCGGATTTCTGCGGCCGTCGAAAAAATAGAAGGCGGACACCTCGACCAGCTCGACGCCCTGCGGAAGCAGGCCGCGGCCCTGGAAGCGATCTCCGCCAGGCTCGGGGAGCTGGAGTCCATCCGCGAGACAGGCCGGGAGGCCCTGAGCCGGCTTGGGGCTATCGATGCTTCCCTGGAAAAGTCCAGCGAGGCGCAGGCCGGCTGGACGCGCCACATGGAAAGTTCCGCCGAGGCGGCGCGCCGCGCGGCTTCCGCCGCGGAGAAAATATCCGGCGATTTGCCTGGCCATTCAACCGCGATCCAGCAGAAGCTTGACGGCATCGTTGAGAGCAACCGCGACAGCCTGCGCCAGCTCAGGGAGGAAAGGGATTCCTTCCGCCGCTCGATCGCGGCCTATATCGAGCAGGAAGAAACCGGGAAAGCGCCTGACAAGGACCGGGCATGAGCCAGCCCAATGACGAACAAAAGCAGTTTGAACGGCTCGAGCAGCTCGCGCGCGGCTCGGCCCTCAGCCGCTTTTCGATGAGCCCGAACGATGTGCTCGTCCAGGTGTCCCTGCCGCTGATCCTTATCCTGGCCATCGCCACCCGCCTTTTCACGGCCCAGGACCAGAGCCCGCTCGTGCTCGAGCTCTGGAAACAGCAGGTCATCCTGCGGGTAGAACAGGCCCTGAACAGCTGGGAAACCAGGTCCAACCTGGCGGCCTTCCCGGATTTCTCGCGCATCCAGTGGAGCGGCGTCTGGCCCGAAGACCCGCGCTACCAGGCCCTCTGCCGGCACGCCCGCGACCTCGACAACATCGAACAGCTCAAGCTCCGCCTGCTGGACGAAGCCCTTGCTGCGCCGGTTACGGTAACGAACGGCGCCGCGCCGGTTGCGTTTGAGGGGCTCATTGACGAAGAGCGCCGCCGGTACGCCCTCGCCCACATTGAACAGCGCTGCCTGAAATGGAAGGAGCGCGTGGCCGATTTGCAGTGGGCAACCGTGGAAAGGGTCCTGAGCAGCCTGCCCTTGGGCGACCCGCTCACCGACCGCAGCCTGGAAAAACAGATGAACAACCTTGCCGGCGCCCTGCAAAAGGGAGGCTATCCGCTCATGAACGCGGTTGTGGATGAATACCGCCGGAAGGAGCAGGCTAAATGAAAAAAGCATTACTCCTGGCGTTTGCCGCCGCCTTGCTCGCGGCCGCCCCGTTGCTTTCACAGGAAAACACAACCGCCATGGACCGCGCCAAGCGCATCATGGCCATCCGCGCCGCCGCCAAGCGGGTGATTGACGATTCCAGCAGCTTCCTCGACGCCCCGCAGACGCGCGCCGATATCCGCGACAAGATGATCGCCTTCATGAAATCCGATGTCGGCGCCCACAAGCGCAGGGATGCCAGCCGGAAGCTTTGCCTTGAATACGCGCAGCGCTCGATCCAGGACATCCTGGTCTCAAACGTGGTACTGGCGGTGGCCGAGGCCTCCGCCCGTTCGCCCCTGCCGATCACCGTCAGCAACGTGCTTGCTAACGTTGACTCAAACTGGACCGGCTCGGCCGAACAGGCCGCGGCCGGGTTTACCGCCAGGCACTTCGAGCCGGTCTTCGCCGAGGCGCGCGAAAAGGCCGTCGCCGGGCAGCGCATGGAAATCGAAAAGAAAGTTTCATACCCGCCTTACCCGGATTTAAACGCCGGGCTTTCCGCCCGGGCAGGGACGCAAAAGCAGCTCGCGCGCGCCGATTTTGAAGCGATCGGGAAATGGTGGGCGGGCAAGGACTCTGCAAAATTCAAACCAGTGTACGACGAGGTCCAGGAAGCCCTGGACGCCTCCGTTTACAAAAATATCGGCAACGAGGTCGCCATCCAGTATGAAAGCCAGCGCATCCTTTGCCGCTCCGCCTGCTCCAACCGCGCTGACCTGGCCCGCTACCTGACCGCCGATGGCATCCGCGGCCGGATCGCCGCCCTCTGCCGCGCCGGCATGCCAAAGGCGGGGAAGCATCATAACGGCGCGCCCGCGGCCCCGGTTTACGACCTCTTCGGCCCGGTCGAAGCGGATATCACGGAAACCTCCCGGAAGATGGAAGGGGAATATTTCCTGGAGCACATCCGCGCGCTCGCTTCCATCCCGGTTTCAGAGCGGGACTTGGGGCGCGACATCCTCGCCGAACTGCCCGCCCACAAGGGCGCCCGGCAAAGCGGCGAGATCCTGGCCCGGAAATATTCAGGGGCGCTGGCCGGCCGGGCCGCCTCGGATTACGTCATGCGCCCCGGCACGGAATCTTCAGCGCGCAACGCGGAGGCCGTGAAGCGCTTTACAGACTTGCTCGCGGAAACCAACACGGCCGCAGCCGCCTGGAATGAATGCGTCGCCAAGTCCATCGCCGGCCCGCTCAAGACCGCCAGGGCGGATATCGCCCGCCGGCAGTTTGAAAAGGCATTCCCGCGCCTCGAAAAGACGGAAACGCTCCCCGACCCCCTCCTTGATGCCCTCGCCGATAAAAGAAATTTTGCCCCGTTCAAATCCGTGGATGAAATGCGCGAATTTTTGCCGGACTTCGCCCCCGCGGCCGGAGAAACCGGTGGGTTGATCGAGGAAACCGGGGCGCTCGCGCTTGACAAGGCCAACCGGCTCTGCGCCGCTGCCGCCCTGGCCGCGCGCGGCCAGGAGCTCTGCCTCAGGGATATGGAGAAGGAAAAAATAGCGCAGCTCGAGGCGGACGTGGCCGCCCGCAAGCCCCTGGAAAAAATCAGCGCCGAATGGTCGGGCGACCTGGCCGGGCGCTGGCTCAACCAGGCAAAGAAAACCGGTTCGCCTTACGAAGAACTGCTCGGCCGCACCAGGGGCCTCCTTGACAAGACCGTGCGCCAGCTTTACGATTCACGCCTGGCGGCCGCGGCAAAGAAAAGCGCGCGGGACGATTCCTCCAGGCCCGCCGCCATGGTCAAGCAGGACGAAAAAACCAGAAAATCACAGGAGCCTTCCGGAGGAGGCGCGGCGGAGAATGAGGCTGCAAAAAGAAAGACAAGGGGCGAAACCAGCGCCGACCTTTTCATAATCATCCGCGACCTCGGCCGGGACGAGTGCGAAGCCCTCCTCGAAACATCCGACGGCTCCGTGCTGGCCAGGACAAGCTTCGATCCCGCCCGGGTTGAATCCGCCGATGAAAAGATATTTTCCTCCATGCGCGGCGCCATCCGCGGCCAGATTGCCTCCAGGCAGACCGTCACCCGGGGAGCGCTCTTCGGCCTCCTGCCCTCGCGCCGCTCCGGGCTCAAGGATTTGGGCGTGTATATCGTCTCGCAAAGCGTGCGGGTCCGGCTGAAAACAAGCCTGCTCATTCGCGAAAAGATAGAAGCCCTTATTGAAGAATGGGCCCGGGAAGCTGCCGGCACGGCCCCGAAGCTGCGCTGGGGCGCCGGATTTTCCAGCGACGAATTGAAGGACCGGTAGGGATATAAAACGGGCAAGCGGCTTGCGCCGGAATTAAAACGCTTGCCTGTCAGCACCGTCAAACCATGACCCGGGAGGACTGCCGCATGCCATACATCACCGCAGAAGCCAGAACACGCCTCGCAAGGGGCGGCAAACCCGAAACGGCCGGAGAGCTGAATTATTCCATAACGCGCCTCGTTGATGATTACCTGGCCCGTAAGGGGGGCATCCGCTATGCGCATTTGAACGAGGTGGTCGGCGTTCTCGAGTGCGCCAAGCTGGAACTCTACCGGCGCGTGGCCGCGCCCTATGAGGATAAGAAACTCTCTGAAACCGGCGAGGTCTACGGCTCGCAGGCCCGCTGATCATAATCCCGCCGTTGCTTTTTTTAAGCAAATATGTTTGACGCGCCTCCCTGGCGGAAATAAGCTTAAATGCAAGTACAGCAATGCGGCTGCGTGGGCAATATATTTAAAAACCCCTGGTAGCTGAAACAGGCCGGAGAAACACGCACGTAAACAAGGAGGATGGAAAATGAATATGATGAAGCGCATGGGCATGATTGGCTTGGCCGCATCATTGCTGGTTGGATGGCAGCATGCGGCCGACGCATCCGGCCTGGATTCATTGATTGCGGAATACACTTTTCACGAGGGAGCCGGCTCCACCGTGCACGATATATCCGGCATGGACCCCGTGATGCACCTGGCCGTATCCAACCCCGATGGCGTGACCTGGGTTGACGGCGGGCTGCGCATTGACAGCGGGCGCACACTGTTGTGGTCGCAAGATAAAAAGATTTACAATGCCTGCACCGCGACGGACGAGATCAGCATCTCCGCCTGGGTAAGCCCCGCTTCCACCACCATGTCCGGACCCACGCGGGTGGTCACTTTTTCCGAAGATGCCTACCTGCGCAATTTTACGCTCGGCATTGAAGGCTTGGACTGGATTACGCGCCTCCGCACCACGCAGACTTCCCTGAACGGCATGCCGAACCTGGAGACAGGAACGGTGGCAACCCGTATCATGCACGTTGCCTATACGAGGAACTCTTCGGGCGAAGAATTGTTTTATGTGGACGGCGTTGAGAAAGCGTCGGGAACACGTTCGGGTTCCTTTACGAACTGGGACTCCGCGCACGTGTTTGGCATCGGGAATGAAATCAACCCGGAGGATGACCGGCAGTTTTACGGCACGTTTTACCGGGTGAACATTTATTCCCGGGCCCTGTCGGCTGCCGAGGTTGCGGCCCTATATCAGCAGGGATATGCCAAAACGATCCCCGCGCCGGTTATCCGCGCCAACGGCGGGCATGGCGACGTAACCGTCAGCGCGAATGTCCCCGTTACCATTACGGTCACCGCAACCGCCGGGCAATACGCCGGCACACCCGTGGACTGGTTTGCCATTGCCGTTCCGCAGGCCGGCGCAGAATGGTATTACCTTGCCGCAAATATGCAGTGGACCGTTTTCCCCGCGAATTCGCTGGCCGTGTGCCGGCCGGCCTATGGCGGTCCCCTGATGAATATTTACAATCCGGCCAGGGTGCTGGATGGCTTAAGTTTTGCAGTTCCGGGGATATATGACTTTTATTTTATCCTGGACTACCCCATGAACGGCGTCTTGGATCTGCTGCCCGGTTATTACATCTCCGACCGGGCAAGGGTGCATGTGGAATAGTGCCTGTGCGGGCACACCCGGGGCAACGGCATCAATCTTGAACAGCCGCCCGGCGCGCTTAGTCAGGCGCGGGGATGGGCCTCGTTGTAGACCTTCTTTAGGTGCTCGACGCTCACGTGGGTGTAGATCTGGGTGGTGGAGAGGCTGGAGTGCCCGAGCAGTTCCTGCACGCTGCGCAAATCGGCGCCTGCAGCCAGGAGGAGCGTGGCAAACGAATGGCGCAGGGCGTGGGGTGAAATTTCGGGGTTGAGGTTGGCGCGGGCCAGGTACTTTTTCATCAGCCGCTCCATGGAACGCGTGGTCAGCTTCCCGCCGGTGTGGCTGAAAAAGAGCGGCTGTGCGTTTTTCCTGCCCTTGAAAAAGCGCTCGATTTCCTTCCCCTTCTCCAGCGCCATGGAGAGGGCGCTCGCGGCCGGGCGGCCGAGCGGGCAGTATCTTTCCTTGTTTCCCTTGCCGCGCACCTTGATCACGCCCGCCAGCAGGTCGATGTTCTGCATCTCCATGTTCGCCAGCTCGCTGATGCGCATGCCGGTGCTGTAGAGCACCTCCAGGATGGCGGCATCGCGCAAGGCGGCGTACTCCAGCCAGGCGCGCTTCTTTCTGTCCTTTGCGGCCCCGATTTCCTGCTCCGCGCACTGCGCCGGGGCCTGCAACAGCCGCGTGACTTCCCCCACCGTCAGCACGTGCGGGAGGCTCTTTTTGCGCTTCGGCGAGGCAACCCCCGCGAAGGGGTTGCCGGGCGCGTAGCTCTCGCGCGCCAGGAACTTGTAAAAAGAACGCATGCTCGATATCTTCCGGCCGATGGTGGCGGGCGAGGCCGACTGCTTCTGGAGCTGGACCACGAACTTGCGCGCCGAAAACTTGTCGATTGCAGCCCAGGCATAGGGCGGCCTTGCTTCATTACCCCAGATGACGGCCGCGAACTGGCGGATGTCCATCAGGTAGTTGGCGGAAGTGTGCGGCGAGGCGTTGTGCTCGCCCTCAAGGAAGCGCAGGAAATGGCCCACGGCCTTGTCGGATTCAAATGCGCCGGGCGTCTTTGCCTGGTTGGGATCGGCCATGATTTTATTCCGGAGCCGGGCTTTTGCGCGCCAGGTGGACCATCCGGCCCGGCTGGAGGCGCACCGCCCTTTTCATTTCCAGCGCCAGCAGCAGGGCGCCCATTCGGTCGGCGCCGATGCCGGTGGCGCGGATTATTTCGTCCGCGTTTTTTTCTCCGTCTTCGAGGCAGAGTATGATTTTTTTCTCATCGTCGCCCAGGGGGGCGAACGTATGCGCGCCGGCGGGTTCCGGCCCGGCCCGGCCCGGGCGCGGGATAAGGAATTCGAATTCCTGGAGAATGTCGTCAACGGTTTCCGCCAGCCGCGCGCCGTTCTTGATGAGCATGTGGGCGCCCTTCGAGGAAGGCGAATCGACCCGGCCGGGGACCGCGAACACGCACCGCCCCTGGTCGAGCGCCTGGTTGGCGGTTATGAGCGCCCCGCTGGCGAGCCCCGCTTCCACCACCAGCACTCCCATCGAAAGCCCGCTGACAATGCGGTTGCGGATGGGGAAAGTCGTCTTGTCCGGCACCCGCCCCATCGGGAACTCGCTCAGCACGGCCCCGCTTTGCGCGATCTCCGCGGCCAGCTGCTTGTTCTCGGCAGGATAGACGCAGTCGAGCCCGCCGCCGAGGACGGCAATGGTCCTGCCCCTGGCCTTAAGGGCGCCGCGGTGCGCGGCGGTATCAATCCCGCGCGCCAGCCCGCTCACCACGGTGAAGCCGGCGTGAACCAGCTGGTAGGCCATGGACTCGGCCGTTTCCCTCCCGTAAAAGGTCGTGTGGCGCGAGCCCACCACGGCCATGGCGCGGCGGTCGGCGGGTAAAAGCTTGCCGAGGACATAGAGTGCCAGGGGCGGGTCGTGGATCTGCGCAAGCGGCTTGGGATAATCTTTGTCAACCTGCGTTACAATCTCCGCCCCGATTTTAGCGGCGCGCTCGATCTCCGCGGCCGGGCTGATCGAGCGGCGCTGCCGGAGGATGCCCTGCGCCGCGGCCGGACCTATGCCCTTTGCGCCTAGCAGCTGTTCCTCGCTTGCTTCCATGATGGCCTGGGGCGAGCCAAGCTTTTCAACCAGCGCGCGGACCCCCACCGGGCCGATGTCCTCCATCATGTTCAGGGCAATATATGCTTCGCGCTCGTTCATGGCTGGAATTTAAAGTTTTCCGCAAAAAGCACAAAGAAACAATTTGCATCAAGGATGAAACCGCAATGCACGCGAAATAATGCCAGCGTGTTCCAGCTGACACCAGCGCGCGTGGATGTCCTTTACTATGTGCTTATAGTCCCTCTTCGAGGCTGATATTAAGTCTGCGGTTTTTTACGGCGGCTGGTCCTGCGGCCGCTGAAAAGCTCCAGCTGCGCTTCCTTGAAAAGGTCGTAATTCTTGAGGATGCGGATGATCTGCAGCACGTCCGATTTCTCGTAATTGCGGTTTTTGTCCACCCTTTTGATGATTTCCGCAAGCATGGTCCGGAACTCGATGATGCCGTCAATGCCCTTGGATTTCAGGATGCGCAGGGTATCCTCCTTTAGCTTCTGCGCCACCGGCAGCTGCGGCAGGCAGAGGATCCTGGCAATCTCGCTGCTGCCGAGGCGGCGCGCGGCCATTTTAACCGATTCTTCCCCGGCAAAGCGGACAATCTCGGGCAGGTTTTCAAGCATGGCCGGATAGAAGCGCTCGGTGTGCCAGCCGTATACGCCAACGACCGCCCGCGCCACCGTTTTCAGGTCAGGGGTTGCCCACAAGAGAGACTGCGGGAGGGAATGGGCTGTTACAAGCGGGTTGAAAACCACTATATCCGTCTCTTCCTCGACCCTTTTGGGCCTTCCGCTTACCGAGTACTTGCAGGGCTGGATAACCATGTAGCCCAGCATTTCAAAATACTCCCGCGCAATCCACTCGCTGACCGATGCCATGGCGTCCTCCGGGTTCAATTGCAAAATATAGGTCAATTCTACACTAAGACGGCGGGATTGCCAGCAATTAATGCACCCGGAAAGGTTTGCCGCGGGGGGCTGCCGCCGGGCGGGCGGCAAATTTAAATGTTATTTTTTTTCAATTACTGTTTGACTTGGCGCCGGCCTTTTATTATTAGTTATTCCAAATGTTCAAGCTAATTACAAGGGTTGCCATAGTACTCGCCCTGGCTTTAAGCGTAGCCGCCCTCGTACTGGCTGTAAAACTCTTCCAGCAGCGCGAAACCCTCAAGGGCCGCACCCAGAAGCTCGAGGACACCGTCCATAAGGTTGCCGCAACTCTCGAGGTAAAGGGCGGCACCAACGCCATGCTCAAGCTTGCCGACGACCAGCTCAAAACCTTTAAGCAGGTGCCAGGCGGCCCGCAGACCATGGATGCGCCCCTGAACCAGCTCGTGCTCGCAGCCCAGGACCAGCTCATAACCCTCAACAACACCCGCTCCGAGCTGGCGGATACCAAGGTGACCCTCGCCAAGACCCAGGAGGAGCTCGGCGCCACCAAGACCGAGCTGGCCTCGGCCAAGGACAAGATCAAGGAACAGGAAGGCGTCATCGAGGCCAAGAACAACACCATCGTCGAGAAAGAAACCGCCATCCGCAACCTCGAGACGGAAAAGAGCGAGCTGATGACCAAGATCGAGGTCGTCAACAGCCAGGTACTTGAGCTCCAGGTCGAAAACGAGGAGCTGATGGACAAGAACGACGTCATCGAGTCCAAACTTGTCGACTACGAGGCCAGGCTCTTCCCCGAGCTGGCCAGGAAGGCCATTCCGAAGGGACACCAGGGCACCGTGACCTACGTCAATCCCGACTGGAATTTCCTGATCGTCAAGCTCGCCCCCACCAGCGTTAAAAGCACAATTCCCGACCTTGAATTCATGATATACCGTCTGGACAAGCTCGTCGGCAAGGTCCGCGTGCAAAGCGTGGTGGATAACCTGGCCGTGGCGGAAATACTGCCGGACTGGCAGCAGGTTATACCGCAAAATGGCGATGGCATTTTATATTAAATTTTGCGCTGCCGTCGCAGCCTGCTGCCTGCTGATGGGGATACAAGGCTGCGCTTCGACCAGCGACTCTTCCGATACTCCCTGGAACGTTCCCCAGCCCTGGGAGGGCGCTCCATCCATTCCGGGCAGCCCGTAACCGCCTGGCTTTAACAAGAAAGGAAACCTAATGAGCCGGAAATCACCGTGCGCGCGCGCCGCCTGTTCGTGCCAAAAGCTTGCCGTAAACGGCGGGCCCAAAGTCAGGGCCAAGCCCTGGCCGCCGAGAAAATTAATCGGCCGCGAGGAAAAAAAAGTCGTGGACGCCCTCTTTGACCGCGCCATAGCCTCCGGTAACGCCTTCGGCTACAACGGCCCGGACGAAAACGCGTTTTGCGAGCAGTTTGCCAAGTTCATGGGCGGCGGCTACGCCGACGCCGTCAATTCCGGAACGACCGCCGTCTACGTCGCCCTGCGCGCGCTGAATGTCGAGCCTTTCAGCGAAGTCATCGTGAGCCCCATCACCGACCCGGGCGGAATGATGCCGATTGTCATGCTCAACTGCATCCCCGTGGTGGCCGATACCGTCCCGGGCAGTTTCAACACCGGCCCGGAACAGATTGAAAAAATGATTTCGCCGCGCACCGGCGCGATCCTGGTCGCCCACCTGCTGGGCGAGCCGGCCGACATGCCCGGCATCATGCGCGTCGCCCGCAAGCACAAGATCCCCGTGGTGGAAGACTGCGCCCAGTCGCACATGGCCACCATCAACAACCGCATGGTCGGGACCTTCGGCCACGCCTCCGCCTTTTCCACCATGTTCGGCAAGCACTTCTGCACCGGCGGGCAGGGCGGGATGGTTTACACCCGCGACGAGGAAACCTACAAATGGGCCAGGCGCTGCTCCGACCGCGGCAAGCCCTTCGGCCTGCCGCCCGGCTCAACCAACTGCGTCGCCACGCTCAACTACAACCTGAACGACCTGGCCGCCGTGATCGGCAGCGTGCAGCTGAAAAAGCTCCCCGGCATCGTCGGGCGCCGCCGGTGCCTGGTAGAAATGATCCGCCGGGGCATCCGCGGCCTCAGGGCCGTGTCCTTCCCCGAAACGGTCACGGGAGCCAACCCCAGCTACTGGTTCCTGCGCCTCCGCTTCAACCCGGATGGTGTTTCCTGCAACAAGGAAACATACTGCAAGGCGCTCGCGGCCGAGGGCATGCCGGTCAACCCCAACTACAACCACCTGCCGCACACGCACGAGTGGTTCACAAAGCAGCGCGCATTCGGCGCCAGCCGCTTCCCCTGGTCCTCGTCGCTCTACAAGGGCGATCCAAGCCGGCAGTTCCCCTGCCCCAACGCCGTCAAGGCCATCGGGGATCATTTCCTTCTTTCGCTCTACGAGAGCTGGGGCAGGCAGGAGGCGGCCGACATAGTTAAAATATTCAGGAAAGTCGAAGAGGCCTTGAAATGAAAAGCAATAATGCCGGTAAAATCGAAAAAAAGGTCGCGCAGGCCTACCGCCTGGCGCGCGAGCAATACGCCCGCCTCGGGGTGAATACCGACAAGGCCCTCCAGCGCCTCGCCGAGGTCCGTGTTTCGCTCAACTGCTGGCAGGGCGACGACGTCGCCGGGTTCGAACCGCCGCGCGGCAACCTGGGCGGCGTGATGCCCATCGGCCAGTATCCCGGCAAGGCGCGCTCCGGCGAAGAGTTGCGCTCCGACCTGGAGCAGGCCCTGAAGCTCATCCCGGGCTGCCACCGCGTCAACCTCCACGCCATCTACGCCGAAACCGGCGGCAAGCTTGTCGAGCGCGACGCGCTTGAGCCGGCTCATTTTGCGCGCTGGATTTCCTGGGCCAAGTCGCTGAAGATCGGGCTCGATTTCAACGGGTCCTATTTCTCCCACCCGAACGCTGAGTCCGGCCGGACCCTTTCGCATCCCGACCGCGGCATACGCAATTTCTGGATCGGCCACGCCAAAGCCTGCCGCAAAATCGGCGCGGCCATGGGGCGCAGCCTGGGCAGAACCTGCACCACCAACATCTGGGTGCCGGATGGCTCCAAGGATATGCCCGCGGACCGCAAGACGCCGCGCGAGCTGTTGAAGCAGTCGCTGGACGCTATTTTCAGCGAAAAAATCAATCCAGCCCATTCCCTCGACGCGCTCGAGGGCAAGCTCTTCGGCCTGGGATCGGAATGCTACGTCGTGGGCTCATACGATTTCTACCTGGCCTACGCCGTGGCCAACCAAAAGCAGCTCTGCCTGGACACCGGCCACTTCCACCCCACCGAATCGGTGGCCGACAAGCTCTCGGCCGTGCTTTCCCAGCTCGACACGGTCCTGCTGCACGTGAGCCGCGGCGTGCGCTGGGACAGCGACCACGTCGTCACGCTCGGCGACGAGCTCAGGCTGCTGGGCGAGGAAATAGTGCGCGGCGACTACCTGGACCGCGTCTTCATCGGGCTCGATTTCTTCGATGCCAGCATCAACCGCGTGGCGGCCTGGGTCATTGGCGCGCGCTGCATGCAAAAGGCCATGCTGCTGGCCCTGCTCGAGCCGCGCGCGCTCCTGCGCGAAATTGAGAACAGCGGCGATTACACCAGCCGCCTGGCGCTCCTCGAGGAACTTAAATCAAAGCCTTTCGGCAGCGTCTGGGACTGGTACTGCCTGCAAAAGGGCGCGCCCACCGGCGAGCAGTGGATCAGGGAAGTCAAGCAGTACGAACACGATGTCCTGTCAAAAAGGCGCAGCTGATTTCACCGGATTGGATTATTCAGGTCATATATTGAGGCATACCACATGAAACCAATCGTTGTGTTCGGATTCGACATGGAGACCGATATCGGCAGCTGGACGCCTTTCTACGAGGGCCTCGTCAAGGGCACGCCCAGGATCCTCGCGGTGCTCGCGAAGCACAAAATCACGTCCACGTTCTTTTTCGTGGGCGACGCCGCCCGCCTTTACCCCAAAATCGTCCGCATGGTTGACCGGGCCGGCCACGAGGTGGGCTGCCACACGCTCTACCACGAAACCATCGGCGACGAGCTTTTCCCCATCCCCGGCATCAAGCCCATGCTGCCCGAGGAATGCCGCCACCGCATCGAGGTTGCCTCAAAAATAGTGAACAAGGTGCTTGGCAAAAAGACCACTTCTTTCCGCGCGCCGCGTTTGTGGGGCAGCACCGCCATGCTCAACGCACTCGAGGACCTGGGCTTCACCGCCGACGCCTCCTACCCCCTCTATTTCTACGAGAAGCGCCTCGTGCCTTACCACCCCAGCCGGAAAGACTGGACCAGGGAGGGCGACATGAAAATCCTTGAAATCCCGAATTTTGCCGATATGACCCTCAAAAGCAAGGACCCCTTCGGCCGCGACCGCGACCAGTGGCCGCTCTTCAGGACAAAAGGCGCCACCGCCCTCATGAAGCACATAGACAACATGCTCGCCTTTTACGAGCGCAAAAAGCTGCCGCCCGTCATTTGCTTTTACATGCACCCCTGGGAGTTCCACGAAATGCCCCAGGGCCTGATCCACTTCGGCGAGGGCGCGGTTTTGCCCGATCCCTTCATCATCAAAAACTGCGGCAAGGTGGCCGTGAAGGAGCTTGACAAGCTCATCTCCCTCTTAAAAAAGCGCGGCGCCGAGTTCCTCTCCTGCCGCGAATTAAGCAGGCGGTTTTAAGAATGAAGGCCGCATGTAGTTTCTGCGCTGGCGTTCTCCTTGCCTGCGCTTCCGCCCAGGCCCAGGCCCCCTCAACAAACGCGCTTCACGCCTCGCCCCGTGACCTGCGCCTCATCCTGCCCGCCGAAATCCAGGCCGTGCCGGGGCACGAGATCAACATCTATTTCGACAACATCGTCCTTACCCCCAACATCAACAATTACGCTTTCGATGTCACCTGCGAAAAGGGCGTCCAGCAATCCGAGCGCTGGACCTTCACGCCTAACCCTTCCAATGATATCGGCACGCACGATCTCCAAATCGCCGTATATGGCGCCGACAATGCCGTCCTGGCCACGGCTTCCACAAAAATCAGGGTCGTGTCGGCGGAAGCCGGAACGGGCAAGCCCCTGGCCTGCCTCATCATCGGCGACAGCCTGACCAGGGCCAGCGTGTATCCGGGCGAGTTCCTCAAGCTCTGCCAGTCAAACGGCAATCCAAAAGTCACCCTGGTCGGCACGCATCAGCCGAATAACAATCAGCCTGAAGTCCGGCACGAGGGATACGGCGGGTGGTCGGCCGAGCGCTTCGCCAAGTTCTACAACCCCACCAGCCCGCCGCCGGATGCGCCGGATTACATTCGATATCGCTCCAGCCCGTTCCTGTTTCCCGGCCCGGATGGCAAACCCGGACTGGATTTCAAAAGATACATCACCGAAAACAATACGGGGCAGGCCCCAGACATCATCACGATCTGCCTGGGCGTCAACGACAATTTTGCCGCGACGGATGATACCATTGAGGGAAGCATCAACGCCATGACGGCCAACCTGGATATGCTCATCGGCGAATTCAAGGCCGTAAGCGCCGGGATAAAGATCGGCCTGTTCCTCATCCCGCCCCCGGCCGCCTCCCAGGACGCCTTCGGCGCCAATTACAAGTGCGGTCAAACGCGCTGGCAATACCGCCGCAACCAGCACCGGGTGGTTGAAAGGATGTTTGTCAAATACGGGGGCCGTGAGAAAGAAAACATTTACCTCGTCCCGGCCTACGTCAACATTGACGCCGCGCGCAATTATCCGGCTCAATCCGCGCCGGCCAACTCGCGGAACACCAATGCCGTCCTCCGCCTCTGCAACGGGGTTCATCCCTCCGCCGAGGGCTACCGGCAGATGGCCGACTCGCTCTACTGCTGGGTCAAGGGAATCTGTGCCGGCAAATGACACGCCAGGGAATGATTAGCGGCGTTTAAAATCCCCGCCGGAAGTTGCCCTCGTGGCCAGGGATTTTTGCATCGCCTGACCGCAGCTTGCGCCAGGTATCGAGCAGTTCCTTTTCGGAATATTTCCTGTATATGAAATCCGCCCTCAGGTTCAAGGCGCCGGCTTCCGCCAGCTCTTCCAGGCGCCCCGCCAGGCAAAACGGCCGGGCATTCAGAACCACTGAGCGGCACTGGCGGCCCGCGACCCGGATCCTCGCGCCGCCGGATGAACCGAAAATCATGTTCCGCGCATGGCATTTTTCCGGCCAGCGGCATCCTTCCGACGAAAAAACGCAGGTTTCGGAAACCATGAGGGGCGTATCCTGGTAAACGATGACCGTGGCGCTTTCCGCAAATTCCGCCAGCAGCGCGCGCATGTTTTCAAGGCCATCCTCCGGCGAAAGCGTGAATCGGTCCAGCCCCAGGCTTTTAAGTTCCAGAGCCGCGGCGCGGTTCATGGCGTAAAAAGGCCAGTCCGCCGTTATATCAAGCTTGTTTTCATTGTCCCGGCCGGCCAGCAGCCCCAGTCCGCCCGGGCCCGGCACCTGCCACTTCCGCCATCCTTGCGCGATCAACTCTGACACCGCATGCGACAGTGATTCCATTTCCCATTCCCGGATGATAACCGGGATTGAGAGGCGCACGCGCTCCTTGCCGGCCGCGCCGGCCAATTTTTCAAGCCGGCTGCAAAGCCCGGACGGGTTTCCCGGCAAACATTCGATAATCGCCTCGTCAACATCGCACCAATCGCTTTTTTCAAATGCCTCCAGCAGATGGGGCTGGTCGGTCTTTATGGACCAGTTTTGTTTATGTAAACGATTTGATGTTTTTTCTTTTTGCCCAGCCAAATCCGACTTTATGTACTCGGCGTATTTTCGCGACAACGCATTAATTTGCTCCTGCAGCGCCGCGGCAATGTCGCGCCGGATGGCGTTGAGGCGGGAAATCGGCACAAACAGTTTGAGGGGATTGCTGAGCTTCAGGCTGCCCGTCTTCAGGTTCGTGTCGCCAAGTTTCCCGAAAGCCTGCCGGAAGGCCTCATCGATCTTCCCGGCGTTTTCCGCCGGCTCATTTTTTTCTTCGTAATGCCGTTTTGCCTCAACGCGGATATTTTCGCCGGTTGCGGCGGACAACACGGTTGCCGAGGCAATTGCTTCGCACCCGTTTTCATCCAGGCGCAGCTCAAAATCGGCCGCGTGGCGCTGCCGGTACTGGCCGGGTTTAGGCATGTGAAAGTCATAGCGCTGCTTGACCTTCTGGGATGACGCGCTGTAAATTACGGCCCCTTTTGGTATGAGCGGATGTCCGCGCGGAAGCTGGATTTCAACCTTCGCGCCCGCCGGGGCGGTAAAGACACGTTTCCGCCCCTCTCCGTCTCCGGCGCCCATGATATTGATGCCCTTGACCGCAAATCCGAAGGGGCGCGGCTGGCCGGCAATATCTATCTGCAATCCGTCATGCAGCTCCAGGGGCAGGTTAGTTTTGAATCTTAACGCATGGCCGCCCTGGTTTTTCACGATCTCCTCTGCCGTGCCCGCCGGCGACCCGCGGTGGCCCATGGTTTCAATATCGGTCACACCGCGGTTCCGGCGGCCCCTGATATATAATTCGGTCCAGGGCCGGCTGAAAATGGTCTGCACCTCGGCGGCTAACTCGCGCTCTTTATCAGGGCCAAGATTGCCGTCGATCAAATGCCGGTAAAAATTCACCGCGGCCGCCACGTAGAGCGGGCTTTTCATCCGCCCCTCGATTTTGAGCGCCGTTACCCCGATGCGCCGCAGCTCGGGAACGTATCCGGGCAATGCCAGGTCCTTCATGGAAAAAATAAAGCCGGCATCTTTACCGGATAAACTAGAACGGCGCGGCCACGCCTCTGGCGTGGTGAACAGGGACGCTTGCCCCGCGTTGTGCGGGGCCGCTGCCCTACCTTTTACTGAATTAATCGGCATTGGTAGGGCGAGGGCCTCCGGCCCCGCCGTATCTCTAAAATGTTTATACATTAATTTATTTTTGAATTCCGGCGATTCCGGCTCAAACCTTTCCCGGCAGGGATAGGCGCATTTGCCCCGGTTCCCGCTGCGGCCGCTGATGTGGGATGAAAACAGGCACAGGCCGCTGTAGGAATAACAAAGGGCGCCGTGGATGAACACTTCCGTTTCAATGCCCGAGCCGGATGCAATCCCGGCTATTTCCGCCAGGGTCAGCTCGCGGGCCAGGGTGACCCTTTTAACTCCCATTCTGCCGGCGGCCTCTGCCCCGGCCAAATTGTGGACCGCCATCTGGGTGCTGGCATGGATTTTAACCTGCGGAAAATAACGGCGAAGGATATGGAGGACTCCCATATCCTGGACAATGACCGCGTCGATCCCTATGGCGGCCGCATTGCCCAGGAGATCAACCAGGCCGCCCAGCTCGCTTTGCAGGACCAGCGTATTGATGGCCAAGTATATTTTGCGTTTTTTCGGCCGCGAGTGGGCGTATCCGGCGATGTCGTTCAGATCATCGAGCGAAAGGTTCGTGGCGGAAGCGCGCGCTGAAAATTTTTCCAGCCCGAGGTAGATCGCGTCGGCCCCGTAGTGCAGCGCGGCGTACCCGGCCTCGACGCTCCCGGCCGGCGCCAGGAGCTCGATATCCCCACCCATCTTTTCGTTTATGTTATTATTCATCTATGGTCGCAATTGCCGAACCTTAACCGTTTGGCATCGCGATGAAAAGCGAGAATATTATGCGTGGTAATGAGTGATAACAGAATGAGATGGAATATGCGTGGCGCATTTTGTTCGAAAAATCTCCGGCGATTCCGGCGTATCTGCGGCGTTATCGGGCTTACGCGTATACTTATACAGCGCTGCGCCCGACGCCTCCGCATATAACGCCTGACTAGCCGGATTTTTTCGAATCTGCCATAGGCGGAAACAAAATGCGCCACGCGGTTTACCTCGCGTCCTTCCCTTTGACTCGGCTCAGGACAGACACCCCCGGGCGCGATACCCACCCGCTTAAGCAACAAATTTGGTAACTTGAGCTTATCGTGGGGCAAATTCGGTATCCGTCCGCCGCAACGGACGGATTCGCAAAACAAGGCCACCCCGCTTCAGAGCGGAATAAGATTTGGATCCATAAAAACTTATAACACTTCTTACTCCGCACAATCCCGATGCTAAATCGGGTTGTGCGGATGGAGTCGCAGGGCGAATTTCGCTTCCCGCGCAAGCGGGATTTTAAAAAACAATGTTAGTCCAGATCAGATGCGGGTGCGCCGCGCGAAGCATCAGCCTCGTGGCTATGCGAGGGCGGGAAACCCGCAGATGATTTAGAATCACAGACGTTTTTTAAAACGAAATTCGCACTGCTATTAATCACCCGTGCAAGCGAGATAAACATCGCCTCAGATCCGGAAAATATTGCCGAGCTTGCGGCCGATGAGGCGGTTTATGCCCAGGATGGTAACGAACAGGAACGCCATCGCCCAGACGCCGAAAGCCGCCGCCAGGTAGCGCCCGTCGCCCAGGAGCTGGAACAGTTCATAGAGAGCCTTGGTGATCGGATAATGCACCTGCTTCTGGGCCAGCATGAGGGAGTCTGACACCTCCAGCATTGCAAAACTGAACGCCAGCAGCCCGCCCGCCAGCAGATTGGCGCCAATGAGCGGGAGCGTTATCTTCCACGTCACGCGCAGCGGCGAGCCCCCCACGCTCGCGCCGGCCTCCTCGAACGCCACCGGCATCTGCTGCAGCCCCGCCGAGGCCGCGCGCACCACGTAAGGCAGGCGGCGCACCGCGTAGGCGATGATAAGCAAAAGGGTCGGATTGTTGGCCGGATTTAAAAACGCAAAAATCGTCCCGGGCTGGCTCATGCCGATGTAGCCGAAGGCAATCACGATCCCCGGCACCGCCAGGGGCAGCATCGCGGCCGCATCCAGCCAGCCGCGCCAGCGCAGCTTTGTACGCTCAACCACGATCGCGATCATGAACCCGAGCGCGACATCAATCGCCGCCGCCAGGAGCGAGTAAACCAGGCTGTTGCGGATGCTCGGCACGATCAGTCCGTGGCCAAGGGCGTTGAGGTAATGGTCGAACGTGATTTTGGAGGGCAGAATTGTTTTATACCATGACAGGGTTATACTGGTTAGGATCACACCGATGTGCGGCAGGACCGCGAGGGTGAAAACCACGGAAAACAGCGCCAGCGCCGCCGCCAGGGCCAGGCCCTTAAGGGGCTTTGGGGTCCTCGACTGCGCCCCCTTCTGGAGCGCCACGTACTGCCAGCGCCGGAAGAGGAGCTTGCCCGCGCCGTAGATGAGCGCCACCGCCACCAGCATGATTGCCACCAGCGCGTACGGCAGAGGGTTGGAGCCGATGTCCTTCAAGCCGTCGAATATCTGCACGGCCGTCAGGCGGTTGAAGTCGAATATGAGCGGGGTGCCGAGCTCGGTGAAGGACCAGATGAAGACCAGCGCGCCGCCGGCGAATATGCCCGGCGCGATGAGCGGGATGGTAACGCGCCGGAAGCGCCCGAAGCCCGAAAGGCCCATGCTGGCCGCCGCCTCCTCCAGCGAGGGATCAACGTTGGAAAGGGCCGCCACGGCGTTCAAATAGAAAATGGGATACAGGTGCAAAGCCTCGGTCAAGGCCACCGCAAAGAACCTCCCCGAGCCCAGCCAGTCAACCGCCCCACCCCAGTCAAATAATCCGGCTTTGACCAGGACGGCGTTCAGCATGCCGTACTGGCCGAGGATCTGGCGGATGCCGATCGCCCCCACGAAAGGCGGCAGAATCATGGGAACCAGGATGAGCGCGCTGAAAAGGTTCTTGCCGGGAAAGGTCGAATAGGCCGCAAAGGCCGCCAGGGGCAGGCCGATGATGACGACTATGAGCGTGGTCAGGGAGGCCATGGCCGCCGAATTCAACAGGCCTTCCACGTAGACCGGGTTGAGCAGGGCCTCGCGCACTATGGCAAAGGTGAAGCGCCCGTCAAACACCACCGCGCCGCGCAATACCCAGATGAGCGGCCAGAAGAAAAAGAAAATGAAAAAGAGCGCCGTGACAAGCGCAACAAATACTGCCTGGTATTGTTTCATCCTTCGTATCTCGTATTTCGTGAAGCGTATCTCGTAAAAACCATATGCAAGCGATTCATTTCCGTCATTCCCGGGACACCCGCTGCGGGTGGAACCGGGAATCCAAACTCTTTACCGCATCATAGTTCTGAGTAACTGAAATTTACTGGATTCCCGCTTTCCGCCGTCGCTCATGGAGCTATGGCGGACAAGCCGCGGGAATGACAGAGTCGCGAAACGGACAAAAAGATTATCTGTTATTTTCCATCCTGGCAAACGCTTCCGCCTTGCGGTACCGGTCCCGGAAAAATTCCGTCCACTCGCGCATAAGCCTGGCTTCCGCAAGCTTGTCGGTCATCGCCTTGGCGCTTTGATCGAGCGCGGGCCCGTATTCTGTCCCCGGCGGCAGCGCCGTAAAAACGGCCATCGCCCCCGGGCACGCCTCCGGGCCGCCGGCGTCGTTGATCGCCTTCCACGCCCGGCGCAATTCCCCGTGCGGCTCGATGCACATGGCCTTTACAATGGCGCGGATAACGCCGAAATAACGCCCGGTCCAGGCCGGCTGGTATGTGAATTTACCGGCGTTTTCGTAGGGCAGCGCCTCGGGGTCGGACATGTTTT
The DNA here is from genome assembly GCA_041674125.1 of Kiritimatiellia bacterium. Classification (GTDB taxonomy): domain Bacteria; phylum Verrucomicrobiota; class Kiritimatiellia; order JAAZAB01; family JAAZAB01; genus JAQUQV01. The sequence goes on along the minus strand of JBAYWJ010000007.1, from coordinate 5,008 downwards.
CAAAGTATTTTGGCGCGTACAAGTCGCGCCGGATGGGCAGGCGGCGCAGGGCGTACTTGGACGGCCCGCCCGGGCGCCCGACGCGCGTGTTCCAGATGAGCTGGCCTTCAACGCTAAGGCAAAAATCAACGAACTGTTCCGCCAGCGCCCGGTTCGGCGCGCCACGCAGGATGCTGATGGGATCCACCGACACCGAGGATCCTCCCCGGGGCATGACGTAATGCATCCTTTTCGAGCCCTCGTTGCGTTCAACGGTTTCGCTTTCAAAACGCCCGTAGAAATCAATGCACATGCCGGCGGCGGCGTTGCCCTGGGCGACATCCACGGTTACCTTGCCGGCCGCGTCGGTGAAATACCTGGCGTTCGCACCGATTGTCCGGACAAGGCCCAAGGCGCGCCGCCAGCCCTCCGCCAGATCGGCTTTTCCAGCGCTTTCAGCGCTTTTACCGGCGGTCTTGAGATATGCAAACATCTGCTCCTGGATAAGCATTTCAAAGGCCTTGTTGATGGATCCGCTCTTGGTGGGATCAGCCAAAGCCAGATGACCGTAAAAACTGAAATCGGCCAGGTCTTCCCACGCGCGCGGAGGATTAAGATGGCGCAGCATGCCATGCGAAGCGCCTGGCAGGGATGCTTGCCCCGTTTCCAACGGGGCCGCAGCCTTGCTTTCACGCTTTTCCCCTGAATCAATCCGGACTGGTACAGCGTGGGCCTCCGGCCCCGCCTCCGAAGCAGCTTTCATGGTCTTGAAAAAATCCTCGTTGTAGCAGATGCCGAAGCTGCTGAGGCAGCAGCCGTACCAGCGGTCTTCGGGATCGTAAAATTTCTCGCCGGAAAATACGGGCGGGATAACCGCCTCATTCAGCAGCTCCGGGTGGCGCGCGCGCACCCCGCAGGGGACAGAATGGCCTTTTTTGGCCTGGAGGGAGTGGTCATATTCGCCGCCGCCGAAAAATATATCGATCCCGATCCCGGCCAACCCGGCCCTGTCCGCGGCTTGGAAGGAACTATCCAGGTAGCGGGCAATTTCGGCCGTGCCGCCGATGTTGCGCCAGTCGATCGCGGCGGGCTCCGCGCCGCGGCCGGCCAGCCACCGCCCGAAAGCCTGCTCAAACTCAAACTGCACGGCCTCGTTGTGCGGGCTGACGATCACCAGCGGCCTTCTGCTGCCGGCCCCTTCTTCCTTCGCCGGGCGGAGCAGGAAAGGCACGGCCAGCAGCAGGATCAGCGCAAGGATATAAAATGAATCGGATGGCCTTATGGTTCTCATTCTGGCAATCTCTATCTCTACTTTTTCTGACGCATGGAACCCACCCCTCCTTCGGCACCCCTCCTGGGTAGGGGAAACAGAAATTGATCCCCTCCCGGGAGGGGTCCGCAAAGCGGGAGGTGGGTCGTTTTGACAAGATCCATTGACTTCAACAAATCAATACCCGCACAACAACCAATTCGGCCCAACCGCCCCGCTTCATTTTGCTTCCGCCTGAGGCCGCGCGGAGGCCAGCAGGAGCATCGGCCCCACGAAAAACGCCTTGCCGATGAAATAGAGGCCTATGCCGACGGAGACTGCGTCGTTGCCGCGGTCTAAGCCGGTTTTGGTCAGGATCCACATCCCCGCCGCAAGGCAAAGGACAAAAGAAACAACCGCCGCCGCCATGCCTGTTTTTTGAATGATGGAAAGCATCTTCCGCCTCCTTCCTTTTTTATGGCCCAACAAGCAGGTCCGGTTTTGTCCCGGCGCTGCGATCAGGATTTCAAACCCAGCTCCCTCAACACAACCTTGGCGGCGCGCTCTTCCGCGCCGGGCTCGCCGAGCAGCTTGCGCACAGTGTCGAGCTCCCCGATCATTTCGCTCCGCGTCTTACCTTCGCTTAAAAGCGGTTCAATCGCCCGCGCCAGGTTGTCCGGCGTGGCGGCTTGCTGGATAAATTCCGGGCAGATCCCCTTCCCGGCCACAATGTTGACCATGCCGAGGAAAGGCACCCGGATGAGCAGGCGGCCGGCCAGGTATGTCAGCAGGCGCACGCGGTAGACCACCACCATCGGGCAGCGCATCAGCGCCGTTTCGACGGTTGCCGTACCGGAACACACCCAGGCCGCTGCGGCCTGCCGCAAAATCTGCCGGGTTTGACCCTCGATAACCGCGCATTGCCCGCTCATCTTCATTTCCGCTAAAACCTGATTGATCCGCCCCTCGGCTTCGGGCGAGGCGGCCGCGATGATGAAGCCGGCCGAATTTATTTTTTTCCTGAGCTCAGCCGCGGCCTTGAGCATGACCGGCAGGATAAGATCAATCTCCTGCCGGCGGCTGCCGGGCAGGATGGCCACGTGCGCGCCACCGGCCCAGGGAAGCTCGGGCGGGGATTCCGCACACGCCGCAGCAGCCGGGGCAATCAGGGGATGGCCGACAAACTCCACCTTCAGACTGGTATTCTTGAAAACATCGGCTTCGAACGGAAAGATGGAAATCAGGCAGTCCACGTTCCGGGCCATGAATGGAATCCGGCCCCGGTTCCAGGCCCATACCTGGGGGCAGATGTAATAAATGACCTTGATCCCGAGCTTGTGCGCTTCGGCCGCCAGACGCAGGTTGAAGCCGGGATAGTCCACGAGCAGGACGGCATCCGGCCGGCGCGCGCGCATGAGCGCAACCGTCGCCCTGAATGTTTTCCGGAAAAAGAAATATTTGCGCAGGACCTCGCTCAGGCCCAGGACCGCCATTTCGCGCGCGGGGACGGTTATTTCCATTCCGGCCTTTTCGAGCGCGTCGCCGCCGATGCCGAAAAAAACGACGTTTTTATCACGCCGGTGCACCGCCCGGAGGAGCCCGGCGGCATGCATGTCGCCGGATATTTCGCCGGCAACGATCATGACCGATTTTTTGTTCATGCCAAGGTTTTGCCCGCTAAACATGCTAAATCAGACGGTACGTCACGGGTATCGTACTTTACCTTTTGTAACTGCGAACGCAAGCACACCAGCGATTAACAGCAAGCCTCTTCCGTCAATCGGTTGGCATGGTCAATAAAATAAAGAGAGAGCGAAAGCAGCCGATACGAGATTCTGGTCCCATCGTGCATGGTATCGGCAACGTCCAGCAGAGAAGGCTTATCCGTGTTGAAGCGGAGAGCCAGTTTGGTCTTTTTCTCTGCCATGAACTGCCAGATTGACCGTAATGTCCCCGTCTTTCCCGCTTTCACTTCCACGGGCACAATTTGTCCGTTTCGCGCTATCACATAGTCCACCTCCGCCGCGGAGGTGGGTTTTTCCCGTGCCCAGTAATACAACTCCGGAACCTCCCAGCAGGGCCGCGCATACAGCAGATGTTGCCCCACCACCTGTTCAGCGACAGCGCCGGCATTTACCAGCATCAGATCCTGCTCGCGCTCCACGGCATCGGCTCCCAAACCACACGCGCGCAGGAGCAAGCCGGCATCCAGAAACAGCACTTTGAATGACTCGTCCTTCGCCCCCGCACCCAACGGCAGCCCGGAACACGCGGACCTGCGGACCCGGTAGACCAGTCGCGCAAGTTCCAGCAGATGGAGACAACGGCCAATCTCCCGCGCCGATTCATCACGGGATATATTCACATATTTGCACTTCCGCCCCACCAGAGACGGAAGCCGGTTAAAAACCTTCAACATGCGTTCATGGTTGACCTTCCTGCCATACCTGGCAAAATCGTCGCGAAGCGTTCCGAGAATCGTTTCCTTGATGCGGTCGGCCTCCAAAATAGATTGGGTGCGCGTATATGTATCCACCGCCTCGGGCATGCCGCCCAGCGCCAAGAAAGTCCGGAAAAGCCTTGAGAGTGTTTCGTGCGCCGAATCGGGGACCTGGTCCCGGCTCCCGAACGCCAAAAGGAAATCATTCCATCGTTCGTTTCCCGTGGCATCAAGGAATTCACCGAAAGTCATCGGCCCGAGATACAGGTACTCGATGCGTCCAACCGGCATCGAAAATGAATGCTCCTCCAAGACAAAATCCAGAAGCGAACCCGCGGCGATCACATGCAGCTCCGGCATTTCCTCGTAAAAATACCGGAGTCGGGCAAAGAGTTCCGGAACTGCCTGGATCTCATCAAAGAATATCAGGCTCTGCCCCGGGATCAGACGTTGTCCATACTCCAATTCAATCAGCTGGAGCATCCTCGCCGGCGATTCATGGACAACGCGGCGCAAAAACTCACGGTCCCTTTCTGCATTGATTGTGAGTCGGCTGGCAAATTCGCGCTTGGCAAAATCTTCCACCAGGTAAGACTTGCCAACCTGGCGGGCGCCTCTAATGACCAGAGGCTTCCGCCTATCACGCTTCTTCCATTCCGACAAGTATGTATATGCTGTTCTTTTCACGCGTGCGCCTAATAGGGGGTTATTTGTGATATATAACGCATATTATTAATGGTTATTCAAGCAAAATCGTGTCCCAATCAGGCGTGCAATGGTTGACTTACCGGTGTTGAGAAAATGGTTGGCGCTTGCCGCTTCTTCGACCGTATTAAACACCGGGCTTGGCAAAGCGTCTTAACGAGGGAGAGGACTTGACCGCTTTTGCTCCTGCCAGCTGAAAGGCAAAGTCATCTTGCCGCCAGCGGCTTCCAGTTCATCCACAAACGATTTGACCAGGATGCGTATCAGGGCAGACTTGGTCAACCCCAGGCGATCCGCTGCTCGGTCCAGCCTACGGCTCAGATCGGTATCCAGCCTGATCGGCAATGACGCTTCTTTCTTCATGTTTCTTTTGGACCTGGTCTTGTTTTGGGATAACTTTCCGTCAAGGCGACATATTTACTCAATTCAAGATAGCCGAATCCTTGCACCTTTGAAAGCGAAATATTTGGCGTTATTTGGCGTTATTTTGGTTGACAGAACAGATGTATTGCTCTACATTGTAGTGCAGAATGAAAGCCCCAACAATAATTGTAGCGGCTAAAATTAATGAGACCATTTTTTAAAGAAAACTAGGTAACACTTTTCCGTTCACGGTGACGGTGATCAGGTCATGA
>JBAYWJ010000006.1:0-32157 GCA_041674125.1 Kiritimatiellia bacterium | reverse complement strand
GTTCCGGATGTCCCACGCCCCCGTGCTCTCCTTGTACACCACCAGGTCCGAGGCCCCGCTCCCGTCCCCCGCAAAGTCGAACCCGCTGTTGGCCGTGATCACCAGCATTACCCCTATGTTAGTAGGCGAATTGTTGGCCTCAGTCCCGGTGGAGCTGTCCAGGGCGCTCACGCTCAGGACCGCGCTGTACCTCCCGGGCTTTAGCCCCGCGGCGTTGCAGCTGAACCCGATCGTGTCCTTCTCCCCTGAGCTCGTCCCGGAGGAGGGATTGGCGGCCAGCCAGGAAGAGTCCGAGGCTATGCTGTAGTTCAAGCTTCCCCCTCCGGTGGTCTCGTTCCAGACCCGGAAGCTGTTTCCCCCCGCGGGCTGGCCGTAGCGCGCGCTGATGGTGTATTCCCCGAGGGAGTCCGTCGCCAGGGTCGCCAGCGGCGTCACCAGCACCGTAACCGCCACCTGCTGGGTCGCATCGGCGGAGCTATCGGAGTGTATCCCGTCAAAGGTCCTGCCCACGATCGTGATGACGGCGTTCGATATCCCGGGCGTAAGCCGCTCAGTGCTGAACTCGGCCGTGATGGTGTCCTCTTCACCCGAGCTCATCCCGGAAGATGGGGAGAGCACCAGCCAGTCAACGTTGTCGCTTAAAGTGTATTGCAGGGTGTAATACCCGCTCGAGTTCCACACCTTGAAGGTCTTTGAGGGCGCGTCGTAGCCTTCCGTCACTATGTTGGTGATGCTGATCACGTCCTTCGCCAGCCGCGCCTTCGGGTTCACGGTCACCGTCACGGAGGCCGAGGCGGGAGAGCCGATCGTGTCCGTGTTGGTGGCCGTCACCGTTATGATGGCGTTGTAGTTCGACTGGCCCGATATGTTGGTGGTGAGCCCGGAGGTGCTGTAGCTTACCGCCAGGGCGCTGGTGGCCCCGGGCATTAAGATTATGCTGTTGCTCGGGCTCACGCTAAGCCAGCTTTGGTCCCAGTCAACCCGGCAGTTGATCACTTCCGACGTGCTGGCGTTGGACAGGTACAGGCTCTGTCCCTCCGGGCTCTGGCCCACCATGACGGTCCGGGCAAGGCTTAAGGGCGTCATGGTCATCCGCGGGCCGGTGGTTACGGTCAGTTCCACGTTCACCTCGAAGGGTTCACCGCTTATCCCGGGCACGAGCGTCAGTGCCCCGTAATACACCCCAAGGGGCAGGGCGGTGTTGGTGAAGCTCACGCTGATGGCTTGCTCCGTGTTCCCGGTCAGCACCCCGGAGGAGGGCTCGGCCGCCAGCCAGGATGTGTTCGTATAGAGACGGTAGGGTATGTCCCCGGAGCCCGAGTTCCAGATCGTCAGGGTCCTGTTCGTGTTGGCAAACTGCCGCACCGTCGCCACTACCTGGGTCGGGTTCCTCGCAAACTCCGCCACGTGCAGCACCATGTCAACGGCCCCGGTCTGGGAATAGCCTTCCATGGCCAGGGGGTAATTCGTCAGGGCGCTCACTATCATCCGGCTCACATAAGTGCCTGGGGAAAGGCCAAGGGATGAATTGGTGAGGGTCAAAGCACTGGAGCCGCTCGCCGGGACAGGGTCGCCGCCGGCCGGACAGCTGACCCAGGAACTTGTTATGGTGGTTCCCCAGCAAAGCGGTATTTCCGGGATGGCATTGCTCAGGCTGACAATCATGTTGGTCGCACAGCCGCGCATGACGGTATTGGTGAACGCAGCGGGACCGTAACTGAAAGCATATGCCGCCTCGTGCGAGCCCATGTCAACGGTGCCGAAAAGTATCCGCGGCAGGCCGTCCAGATCAACGGCATTGGTCATCCAGTCCTGGTTCGTGCCGGCGTTGATGCAGGGTGAACCGGCACTGAGCCGGAAATTACCGGCATTAGTATCGACGAACATCGGATCATTGGTGGTATTTCCGTAAGCAGCGTTGGTATAATTGTCTAATGCGCCGGCAATGCCGCGGGAGTTGGTCGCCACCACGCGGTTATCGGCATAGCATGAAATGCAGTTCAGCGGGGCGTTGGTATAACCGACATCAGTGTAGAAATAACTTCCATTCACCAGGGTCAAATTTCTGTAAACGGTGGCGCTGTTGATGCCGTACATGCCGCCGTTGATAATGAGGCAGTTATAATATGCCCCGTAAGTTGCACCATTGCCGATCATGACGCTGTTGGACATTATGCAGGTGACAGAACCCCATCCGTATCCGGCCCTGTTGCTGACAATCGTGCTGTTTAAGACCCTGCATTGACGCACTCCGCCGCCGTTGTCAGAGGCATAATTAAAGCTGATCGTGCAGTTGGAAACTATTCCCGCGCTTTCGATTCCGCCGCCGTACCTGGCCCTGTTGGTGATCACCGTGCAATTATAAAATGCGCCATAGTATGCGCCGCCGCCGTCATACGCCGCATTATTGGAAATGACGCTATTATAACAAGCGCCATAATACGCCCCGCCGCCGTTGCCGACGGTCGAATTGAGGGCTATCACGCAATTGGATATGATGGTTGTGGCATTGGGAGAATATATTCCCCCGCCATTCCTGTCGGATGAAGAAGAATATGTTTCGTTCGTCGTCAGGGTGGCGCCGCCTGTCAGGGTAAAGCCGATTAAAGACGAATTATTGTCCAGATACACGCACCGGACCGCATCCGGGCCATTGGTGGCGGCGGCGTTCCAGGCGCCTTTGATAATCGTGCTGGCCGGATCATTGTTCAAACTGCGCACGGTTATGGCCTTGGTAACGGCCACCCTGTTGGTCAGCCGGCCGCCGGAAGGCCAGTTCGTGATCCCGCCTGAATCGTAAGTCGCCGCGGCTACCAGCACTGTTTCCCCAATGCTGGCATAGTTGATCGCGGTCTGGATGTCTCCCGCGGCCTTGGCGAGGGTATCATAGGGAATCACACCGGCATTGCCCTTGACCACGTAGCGGTTGGTCAAATCGGCAAGAACCGGATGGGAAAAAAAGACGGATGCGGCCATGCCGGCCAGAATCATGACGATCCGCCTGTCCCGCCCGATGAACATGCATATGCTCATTTGGCATTAATATAGCTGATTATTACCGACCGGTCAAACCATCCCCGGGATTGCAAAGCCCGACGCAAATGGACAATGTGTTTCCTGCTACTTGAGATTGGCCTCGCGGTGCCTGAGGGAAGCGGCGTAATAATCGCGCCAGGATATCATCCCGAATTCTTTCATCACGTCCTGGACGGTGAAGTCTTCCGTTTCGCTGGTCAATAACACCGATCCTAAAAAATCGGGGACGCTGATATTGATTTTTGAGCGGTATTTTTCCTTTGCCGCGCGGAGCTTGTCGCCATGGAAATCCAGGTGTACCAGCTCGCGGTCCAGGTTGACTCGCGCATTAGCATACCACCGGTAACTGGTCGAGGACGCCATTATTTCCCCCTGTGGCGACAGAACGTCGCAACGCAGGTTGGCCACGGCGCCAACAAAATATGACTGGCAATCGTAAGCCCATATTTTCTGAGCGAGGCCCCCGTGATACATTGATGAAAAAGCGATTATGTCCGGTCGCAACGGCTTGTAGCGCCCGCGCAGTTCCTCGAAATTCAGGTCGAAGCAAATCGCGCAGGCAACCGTCCCGAAATCGCACTTGATCAATGGCGCCTCCGTGCCGAACGAAAGCCCCGATTCGTCATGCTCCCCACGCGTCAGGTGGTTTTTATGGTAAAGCCCGGCGGTCCCGCCGCGGCGATCAATGATTTCCGTGGTGTTGCGCCATTTCTTATCCGGCATCTGCCGGGCGGCGGAATAGGCAAGGTAACAACGATGCGCACGGGCTTCCCCGGCCAAAAAATCCCTTATTTTGTGGCCGCGTTCCTCGTAATATTCCCGGCGCCGCTCCGGTGAAAATTGCGCATAGCGGTCGCAGGCCTCCGGCAGAATAACCAGGTCCGGTTCATAAGGCCAGACCTGGTCCAGGTGTTCCCGCCACCACCCGATCATCTTCTCGATGGCTTCCCGGTTCGTGGCCGGGTTTTCAGGCATGGCACAAGGACCCAATGCGCAAACATTCACATATCTTGACATGGCGTTTATCTCCTTCCGTGCGGGTTGTTTTTTGAGTAAATCTCATCTATTTCAACCGGTACGATTCCACCGCGCCGGTTTTATCCACCGTAATAATTTTTTTCGCGGCCGTATCCGAAGGATAGACATCAACGTCAACAAATGATCCCGGTACCAGCAGGACCGGGCAATTATTCGTGCCGATCCTGAAAATGCCCCCGGGGGAAGATGCCGCGACCGCGCCCTGCTTTCTATCCAGCACGGCAAAACGGTTGAACATCACGGATGCCGGCGCGGTTTCAACGCCGGCTACGGCTGAATTTTCCGCCAGTTTGATCCGCCACAAGATCCCATCGCGGGTGCAACACAATATCTGCCGGTGTTCAGGCAAGGCAACGGCCGCGGTGATCGGCGTTTCCGGCGCCCAGCTCATCAGCCATTTTTTGTTTTTAAGGTCAAAAATCGCCACGAGATTCTGCCTGGCAATGAAGAGAGTATTCGATTCCGTTCCAAACAGGTGAAATGCCAGCGTCGGCGGGCCGCTGAGCAAACCCGCATCGGCGCCGTCATTGGGCAGACCCAACGCCGGGAACTTGCCGGCCTTGATCACATCCTGTGTCAGGGGAAGAATCTCCGATGTGGACATGGCCACGCTGTCCTCGATGCCGTCGCCTGTGAAATCCACGCCCGTTTCAAGAACATCGTTGATCCAAAACGGGCAACGCGCCCCGGGCGAGGCATGCCCCTCGGCGCGCCCGTCGCTCGCAAGGAAACTTATCCGGTGATAGCGCGGCAGCACGAGCTTGCGGCGCCCGGTTTCATCCGGCTGCCAGAGCCCGATGCAGGGGGCCAGAGGATAACCAGCATTCGGGGCGCCGGGAGCGTAGGAATCCTCAACCGTCAGGGTGTCCGAGAGCTTGCCTTCGCCGTCATAAACATACACGTTGTTATCCAGGGATCCCACAAATATTTTTTTGAGCCCTTTTCCATCCCGGTCCAGCGCGCGCACAAAAAATATCCGCCACTTCATTTTTTGGCGCCAGAGCTCGCTCCCGCCGGCATCCAGGGCATATACGGCATGCGCCAGGCGCGTCACCCGGCGAAAGCCGGGCCAGATGTCCGGGTAAATGAGAATATCGGGTTTGTCCTTGTCACGCAGCGCTACCACCTGTGCCCGCAGTGGCTCCCCGTTCTCATCCGGCCGGGCGGCGTCATAGAAAAGATATTCCTGCGCCTGGAGCGGCTGGCCGGCAATCACCCTGACATAGCGCGCCTTCTGCGGCCTTCCCCTCAGCACCTGGTATACGTTTTCCTTCTTCGTGATTCTCCCGTAGCCGCCCATGTCCGGAACAGCTATATCAGCCACCTCGCCCCGGAACGGCTTGAAGCTATCCTCCTTTCCATCGGCACTTATGAAAACCTGCGTGCAAACCTGGCCGGCCGCGGACCAGCGCAAGCCTTTGACATTCCTGTCCTCCCAGCTGAGCTCGTGCCCTAGCCTGACGCTTACCTGCGAAAGATCAACAACGCTGCCCAGATCCCACGTGTTCGTCGCAATCAAGGTTGCCCCCGCAATCAGCCCCGGCTGCTGCGCGCCGGTGTAGCGCCACTCGCGGCGGAGCCCTTCCTTCCGGGAACCGTCACCGAAAATTTTATTAAAGAATATTTTATACCACTGGGCGGAATGGTTTTCTTCCGGGGAAGAACCGGAATCCCCGGCCGCGGCTGCCACGGGCCCGGATATTTTTCCCGAATCCCACATCCCGCGCAGCATCTTCCGCGCAGCGGCATCGTCCAATTCAGCTTCCCGCGTTTTGGCCGGCCCGTTTTCCGACAAAGTTTTCCCTTCAACCTTGAGCGTCCCGGCGGCAAATGCCGTCAGCTTATTGGCGGCAACAACCACCAGCGGAGCGTCGCTCCCGCCCAGCTGCGCCGGCATGGGGCCCATGTAATAAATACTATCATGACTACCGGTCGCGCGGACCAGTAAGCCGCCGCCTTCGGTCATCCTCAATTCATAATTAATGTTTGAATTTGTGTCTGCGGAAAATAAAAGATTGGCTATCCGGGCCGATTCGCCCTTCTTGAGATCGGCCGTCAGGCGCTGGCGGCAAACCGGGATCGACTGGCGGGTCACGGAATCCACGTCCGCGTCGGCGGTCATCCGGATGCCATCACCGGCGCAGGCGATTGTAAATGATGTCCCATCCCCGCGCGCAACCCAGCGATCGCCCTCCAGGCGGCCCTCGCCTCCTGCAGCCGGCTTCAATTTTTCGCCTTCTCCGAACGTATAAAGATTGGGGCGCCAGCTGGCCATGACCTGGTACCGGTCCGGCTCCAGGGCAGTTACCGTGTCGAAGACAATAAAAAAGCGGCCCGCCAGCCACACAACCTGGCGGTTCCAGTCGGTCCCGGCATAGCCCAACAGGGTTGAGCTGATATATGCCGCATCTTTTGCTGAGGTGGCATGCTCCATCCGGGCGGCAGCCGGCAAAGGTTTGTTTTCCAGATTAAGCTTTGAACACTGGCTGATATAGAGCGCGTTCTGGTCAAACATTTTCATATTGGAGGTATGGGACAGCCAGATTTTTCCGCGGGAAGCCACCCTAACAATTGTATTGCCCGGCAGGTCAAGCCCGCCGCACATCAGCAGGTAATCATCGTTGGTAAATCCACCCCTGATCGAGGCGAAGTTAAACGTTTTCTCATAAGGTAACGTGCATTTCATGCGCCGGTAATGGAGCGGTTCGAGCGGGATGGAAACTGCCCCGGTCAGCGATACGGGCGGAACGGCTTTTACCTCCGGCCCTGGTGAATAGCGATGCACGCCGTTCAGATACTGGCCGTAGAACCCCGCGGCTGATCCGGGCATGGTTTCGATGACCTGTTTAAATTCCCCGTCGTTGTAATACGATGCCATAATGCAGGCATAGATACCGTAATCTATGCGACGGAAGGTGTGGTCGCGCATGAGCCCGATATCCAGGCACATGGGATTTGCCGTGCGGATGAGTTTATATAACGCCGTCTTGCGCGCGTTGCCGCTGTCAAAAAAAAGGGCGTAGCGCTCCATTTCCAGGGCATAGCGGAACAAGGTACCCATGGGCGTAGTGTCGTTTTCGTCCTCGCGCCAGCGATCCGCAATGAGGGCATCGAACCCTTTCACGTATAACGACCGGCGTGAACGTGCTTCCTTGTGGATATGCGCCGACCCGGGCGTTTCGGGAATCGTTCCAAGGATGAAATCGGCATAGACCTTGTCCGCCAGCCACATCGAGTTCTGGTGGGAGCCCATGACAATTTCATCCGCGGGGCGGAGGTCATTGCTCTTCCCGTCTTCTTTCATCAGCACTTTCCTATATTCAGATTCCCGCTCATCGCGGCCGATTATATTGTAAAAGCCGTCAATGATCGCCCGGTCAACCCTGTCAATCTGCCCGGCGCCGAGGCGGCCGCTGTCATCCGCCATGTCATAGGCCCGCACAAAGAATTCAGCGGCATAGTGACCGGTGATTCCCCGCTTGTTCGCATCGGTTATTTTGTCATCCTCCTCCAGCAGCAGGTCCAGGAATCTGAGCCCCAATTTCATGTAAGACTCCCGCCCCGACCAGTACCAGCCCATGATATTTTCGTAAAACCGCTTGACCGGGTGACAGTTATGGGGATCTTCCCCGGGAGCGCCGGGAAAGATCCGGGCCATTTGCCGCTGTTCGTCGTCGTCGAACGCCTTTTTGCATTCCCCGCCCAGCTCCACGTCCAGGAGCCAGGGCAGGACCAGGTTCCCTGCCTTGCATGGTGTCGCGGCAATGATTTCCGCCAGCCTGTCCGCCGCCCGCACCGCGCCTTTATCCGAGGAGCCCCCCGCAATGATCGTGTTGGCCCCGTTCTTATACACGTTCGCCGCGGTACGCACCACGTACCCGTCGCCGCCCGGATAATACCCGTCCACCGCGCAAAGGAACCTGTTGTAGACGCCCCATATGGCGCGGTTGATCCCCAGGCGCCCCAGGAGGATTAAGTTGCGGTTGCGGTACTGGTCAAGCAGGACGGGATGATTGGTTTCTGCAACCTCAGTATCCGGCAACAGTTTTATATCTACGCCGGTTTTGGCCTTGACGGCGGCCGCGATCTTTCCGGCCATCTCCAGGTAACCGGGGGTCCCCGAAGGATATACCACCCAGGCCGCCGGCTCGTTTGAGCACACGATGGCCGTCTCGGAATAAAGCCGGCGGGGAGCGGTTTCTTCCGCGCACACCGCAAACGGCATGGCGGCAAACAGCATCATTACGCAATTCAATGACAACAGCTTTCTTTCGCAGCGCTTCATAAACCTCATGGCAAATCCGCAACAAAATCGGCCTTATGCTCCGTCAGCAGTGGGGCAATATTGATGATGCGCAAACAACGTTCTTTCTCATTTATGTTTTTCATCATCGCCCGAAGAGTTGTCAAATGCCGCGGGACCAGGGTCGCTTCAGCCGGCTGACGGTCGTTTGATTTTCATCAACCTGCCTTCCAGGATTTTTTCGCACAGGCAAAGGGTCTTGTATGCGTCGGCGAAATTGCAGCTGGGCTGTTTGTTTTTCCGGACACAGTCCAGGAAATGCCTGTCCGCGCCGGTGAATCCCGCGCAGACCTGGTAATTGTTCGTCCCGGCGGCCTGGAAGTCATAAACGACTTCGGGCCGGGCAAAATCGTTGTCGGCATAAATGCAGGCCCGCATGGCCCGGGCATCCATGTCCTTCGGCATTGTTTCCGCGCCATAGGCGTTCGTCCCGTAAGGCACCCCTTCAATGTAGGCGGAAATGCCGGCCCCGTGGATTTCCCATAATTCCCGCCTGGCCCCGGCGCGCACGTTCGATGAAAAAAGCCCTGTGGCGCCGTTCGCGAAGCGGGCCAGGGCGTGGAACGCGGTCGGCACCTTGTCGCCCGCTATCGCGCCCATGGACGGTGAAAAATCAATGATTTCACCGCCCCCGATGTGGCGCATGAGATAGAGGGCGTGAATCATGTCTCCGGTAAGCCAGTCCGTTTTGCTGTCCTCCAGCCACCTCTCGCGGCCGTTTTTCATGCGCACCTTGTGCCGCTGCGGCTCGCATTTATAAAAGTGGCAGCTCGTGTTGAGCACCGGCCCGCGCGCCCGGACCTTCTCCAGGCAATATTGGACCAGCGGATTAAAACGCCTGTTCTCGCTCACCATGGTCACCGTGCCTGCTTTTTCGGCCGCCCTCACCAGCGGCAGCGCCTCCCGAGGAGTCATCGCCAGCGGCTTTTCCACCATGACATGCTTTTTCTGCCGCAGCGCATCGCCGACAATTTTGAAATACGCATCCCTGGAGCGGGTCGAGGCGACGACCTGGCATCTGTCGTTTTCCATAACAGTGGGATACTGCGCCATCATGATCATGACGGCGGAAGGATTTTCGCGCCGGTACATTTCCCGGTAATCGGAGTATCTTTTGCCGGCCGGTATGCCGAATCTATTTCCCGCGGCATGGAGGAGTTTTTCATTGATATCGCAGATGCTCAGGTCTATATCCTTGAAGGTTGACAGGCCCGGCAGATGAAAATCCACGCCCGCATGACCGGTTCCTATCAACGATATTTTCAGTTTCTTCATGAGATTTATCCCCTTTTCAAGTTTTCAGCCAGGTTTCCAGGTGCAACCGGCCATGCGGTCAGTCCGGGTCTCTACGGGGAAAATACTAGCGGGGAAGCAAAAAACGCTCAATGGACTATCCGGCAAAAAAAATGCACTATTTTGCGCCGGACAGCAGGCGTAAATATTGGCGGGGGGACTGTTTGAAACGTTTTTTGAACATGCGCGACATATAGCCGGCATCCGAAAATCCGGCGGCTTCCGCGATCGCATCAAGTTTTTCATCGGTGCGCTCCATCAGGCCCAGCGCCTGCGAAAGCCGGTAATCAACGAGATACCGCACGGGAGCTTCCCCGGCCAGTTTCTTGAACGAATGACTGAGTCCGCTCGCGCTCATCCCGGCCGCGGCGGCAATATCCTCCATCCTGATCCGCTCCCGGTAATGCAACAGGATCCATTCCATCGCCTTCCTGACCTTGAGTTCATCGCGCACCGACAGGGCCGGGGAGGGTTTGGACGGCAGTTTCCGGCTGAATCCGCCGACGCTGCGGCACAAGATCAGGACCAGTTGTGCCAGGCAGCTCCGGAGCATGCTTTCCCTTAGAGGCCGGCGCATGTGGAATTCAAGCAGCATGCGCTGGAAAACAGCCTCGTATTCCATGCGCGAATCAACATGCACAAGGGCCGGCATCCTTAATGGTGCGTTTTTCCCCAGCGCGAATTTAACCTGCAGGAGCTCGGCCCGCTCCCGCCGCGTATTCCGGCCCGGACCGTGCCACTGTCCGGGCCGGACAAACATCACGTCGCCTTCCTTCAGAACAAATTCATGCCCGGACACCCGGATCGCGTTTGATCCGCCGGCCATGTAACTCACCTGGTAATGAACATGGCAATGTTTATGGGTCAGAAAAGGTTCGGGGTAAAAAATGGCGTGCGAAACAATATCAAACTCCGCCGAACGCATGATTTCATTTATGAACCGGTCAGGATTCATATAATAGTTCTGAAACTGGCTTGGCGTATTTATTTCCAGCGCCACCATCCTTAAATGGACGGATTTTTACCCGTGGCCTTGTTGACCAGCAGCCTGAATTTTGAGGCGGGAGAACAAAGTTTTTTTGCCAGGATGTCCTTTTCCGTGAACCGGGCCATCAAGATTTCCTTGTCCGTGCCGCGATTGTAATCGTAAATGACGTATATGGTGCCGTCTTTGGCCTCGACCCCGTCGGGGTAAGAGACCCCCACCCGCTCATCCAGCATAAGGCCGCCCTTCCAGGTCCGGCCGTCATCCGCCGAAACAAAAGCCGTCAGCATGCAGCGGCTGAACGGGCACTGCTCAATCGTCCTTCCGTGCTTTACCAGGATCAGGTTGCCGGATTTCAAGCGGCGGATAAAGAACCGCGAGCAGGCGTGCCCGATCCCGGTCGGCTTGACGTAGGTCCAGAACCGGCCCCGGTCATGCGAAAAACTTTCCCCAAGGCCGTAGCGCGTCCGCACCAGCATCCAGAGCGAGCCGTCGGAGCGCTCGACCACCATGTGCTCGTCAAAGGAACGCTCCGACTTGTCGGCCACGTTCGCCCGCCCGAGATGGTTCCAGGTTTTACCCTTGTCCGTGGAGCGGAATACGCGCGCGCTGCAGTCCCAGGCCCAGTCCGAGGAGCACAGCAGCCATTCGCCCGTGGAAAGCACAATCGGCTTGTTGAGCATGATGGCCTCGCACAGCCGCTCCGGCTTGGACCACTTCGGGTTTTCGCGGCCGGAGTCGTTGGTATGCATTCCCCACAGGAACCAGTTCCTTACTTCCTCGTCCACGTACTCGTTTTCACGGTTGCCGAGCACCTGGTTCCAGAAAAGCCACATGCGCCCGGCCGGGTCATGCCAGAGGCAGGGATCGAAGGCGCGCATCGGGCCGGACCCGTCCGGGTCAACCACCAGTTTTAGATTGGACCAGGTTTCCCCGTTGTTGGCGCTGGTATTCAACATGATATAATTGTAGCGGTCCTCGTTTATGCCGCCGCCGTACCAGGCGGCCCAGAGCCGCCCGTTCGGCGCGCGCTCCATGCCCGGGATGCCCTGGAACATGCGCACATTATCGGCATATTCCGCGCCGGGCTTCATTATCACCTTGGTTTTATTGAATATGCCGTCGCTGATTTGATGTTTCATTAACCGTTCCTCCTGTTTGCTGTCGATTAGCAGAAATGTCTTGCGGCACCGCCCTTTATTTTTCGATCTTCCAGACGTCCCAGACGGTGACGTTGTCAAAAGGATCATCTTCGCGCTGACCCTTCCAGAAGATCCAGTGCCGGCAGCCCGTGAAGATTGCGCGCGGATCGACCGGCCGCTGCCACCACTCCGGCATTTTATTTTTTGGCAGGCGGACCTTCCACGGCCTGGCAAAGGGCGCAGCCTGCACGGCCAGCAGGTTGAAGCGCAGAGTATCGCCCGCGCGCAAATGCGAACCCGGGTCCTTGATATTTTTCAGCATCATCCGGAACGGCACCGCCAGCATGATCGTGTAGCCCGCGGGTGTCAGGAACGCCTCGTGCCGGAACACCTTTTCGGGGAACAAAGCTTCATTTGGCATCCAGGTGCGCCCCGAGGCCTGCACGGTCAGTTCAAACGCCTCCGGGTTGTACTGGTTGCGCCTGCAATTGCGCCCGGCTGCGAAGAAAAATTTTGCGCCGTCATCCTGGACTATGTCAAAGTCAGGACGCGTATATACCCGGTCTGTTTCCACGTCGAGCTTTAGGTAAAGCGTTTCCCCGGCGTGCATCGCCCGCAGGGTGCAGGCAAAGGAGTTGTCGCGCGGCACGCCCGCAAAGCGCTCAAGCGCATGATCAAAATGCCCCTCCGGCGTGAACCGGATGGGAAGTATGCCGCGCCAGAAATCTTCATCCGCACGCTCTTCCCCGCCGGCGAGCTGGCCCCGGTCGCAAAGCGCCACCGGCCGGCCGCGCACAACCCGGTAGCCGACTGGCAACGGCTTACTTCCAGGCCGTCTTATTTTTACTATTCGCGGCGGATTGAATACGGGAGGAATTGAATAATCAAGGACAACTACGCTAGCCGCCTTGTCGGGCGTCTTGCGAGGCACCGCAAGGCATGAACGGTTAATCGCAAGCTCCGGGCCGTTCATGATCCTCGCCGAAAGCAGCCTGCCGGATAAAGGCGGCAAAGCCATGCGGCCGCCGGCGGGCCATTCAAACACATGGAGATAAATCCGGTTGCCGCGGCGCGTCATCCGGCCGCAGGGCGGATCACACGCCGGCCCGGCTTCCGTGCCATAGACAGCCTCACCGTGGCAACGCATCCATTTCCCGATGGCCTCCAGCTGCTTGGCGGCTTCCGGTGGAATAGCGCCGTCGGCGCGCGGGCCCACATTGAGGAGATAATTACCCCCGCTGGCGGCCGACCGGACCAGGCGGCGGATGAGATTTTCCGGAGGCCGTAAAATGTGCCGGTCGCAGGGGCAATATCCCCAGGACCCGCCGGTGAGCGTGTCGCAGGCTTCCCAGTTAAGTGGCCGGCCGTCCGCACCCGTGAGCGGCCGGGATGGAATCTCCTGCTCCGGAGTCTTGAAATCCTCGTCCTGTCCCAGGCGGTTATTGATGAGAATGCCCGGCTGGAGCGACCGGATATAAGCGGCCAGCTGCGGCCCGAAGGGCTTCATAGCCTCGAGCCGGCCGTCAAACCAGATGATATCCACCTTGCCGTAATTGGATAAAAGCTCGGTAATCTGGGCTTTGGCATAAGCCAGGAATTTAACGGGATCCGGCCGGCGGATTTCGGGCTCAAAATTCCGCAGGCGGTCCTGCACATCCAGCGGGCAGGCGGGATGATGCCAGTCCTTGATGGAGAAATAAAACCCGACCCCAAGCCCCTCGGCGCGGCAGGCCACGGCATATTCGCGGACCAGGTCGCGCCGGGCGGCGCTCCGCACGGCGTTGAAGCGGGTAGTTTTGGTGTCAAAGAGGCAGAACCCGTCATGGTGCTTGGTGGTGAGCACCATGTAGCGCATGCCGACCCGGCGCGCCAGGCGCGCCCAGGAGCGCGGATCATATTTGGCGGGATTGAAAACCTTCGCCATCTTTTCATATTCGCCGATCCTGACCCGCTCGGCGTGCATGACCCACTCCCCCCGGGCGGGGATGGCGTATAAGCCCCAGTGGATGAACATGCCGAACCGGGCCGCGCGCCACCAGCCGGCACGATCAGAGGCCAATGATACTGCTGGTGTATCAGCCATTTTTTTTTCAGGTTTTATTGGATTATTGCAAACACCGGCTTGATCCGCAACCCAAGAGACCACATTACTGACACGGATCCCTGCTCTCTAAAAGGCCGGGACGAATATGACATTATCGTCAGAGTTAATTGCACAACTCATTGGAACGCCCCAGCTGAGCGGGGCGGCTTCCATAATACATTGATAATCAACGAATTTATTTTGTAGCCACGGCGCTCAGCCCGCCCTCCGAAGCTGTCCTAAGCGCAGGAGGGTCGCCGTGTCTTTCGAGTTTTGCAATTACCTCAGTGATTTAATTATCCTTTCCCCCGGAAAACCCGGGGCCGCCGCCGGCGACAAAGCCGCCGCTCATGCCGGCGCCATCGCGACTGACCCAGAACGAATACAGCTTGCCTCTTTTCAAGTTGAAGATTATACAAACCGGCCGGCCGGATACAACCGAAAGATCTTCGGCCCCCTGCCAGCGTACCTCATGTTTCGTGCTGTCCGCGCGCACCGGGATGCAGTTGGCGGAAGTAAACGGCGCAATAGGCCTGAAGTTGACGTCCGTGATGGCGGCGGTCAATTCGCCTTCCGGCGCATCCACATTTACAAACAGGTGCTTGCCCTTGAAAGTTACCGGGCGGGTGCAGAGGTTCTTTTCCATTCCCCCGGCCTCCAGAGAGGCAAAGCCGTCCCGCCGCAACTTTGCGATGCCGGTGGAGGCATTGGCATACATGCCATTGTTGAGCCCGCTTTCCAGGCGCGCCTTGTCGCCGCGGAAGCCGATGTAATAGAACCAGAGCTCGTCGCCCATCACCAGGCAGAGGCCTCCTGCCGGCTGGACGTAGCCCCGGTCCCACGCCTCCGGCCTGCGCGCGGCGGGGATAAAGGCCCGCCGGTCGGGCCGGTGCCAGTGGAAGCCGTCCCGGCTGAAGGCCGTCATGAGCTCAGTTATCTTCGGGAATCCGCCCCGGGCGCAGACATTGTTTTCAGGCCCGAGGTGGATTTCAAAGAGACCGAGCATGATGCTTTCGTAGGCCACGGCATCCAGGTTGTATAGCTGGGGCGTCATCCCGATTTCAGGATCGGGCAAATCCAGCCGGTCGGCCCCGGCCCAGAACACGGCCTGCTCGCTCGACCACTGCGCGCCCTTCAGGAAATCATCGCATTCCCGGTAGAAGCGGCACCTGCCCCGGGTGGCGTTGTAGGCCCGGATGCTGTAAACGAATTTTTTCCGGAACGGATTGTAGAAAAAAGTGCTCCGGTCGCCGAGCGGGTTGGTCTTGACCGGTGCGCTCCAGTGGATGCCGTCGGGCGACACCATTGCATTCCCGCGCCGGTCGCAGCGTCCATCGGCCTCGCGGACAAACATCTTGAATCTCTGCGCCGGGTCGGCGGCGTCATGGTCAAGAAACACGGTCGTGGAATCGGGATGAAATTCCGGGACCAGATGGTTGGTGCCGGGCCGGACATCCAGTTCCGGGCGCCGCCAGCGGATGCCGTCCTCGCTGACGGCATAGGCCAAAGCATTGAGCCACCCGGCCTCATACCACATCTTGAACAATTTGTCGGAAGAATCGTACCACACGCCCCCGGTCTTTGGGCAGGCGGTCGGCATGGCGTTTGCGATTTCCAGGGGCGTCTCCGGTTTCAGGACGGGGTTGCCCTCGAATTTCACCGGCTGGTGGAAAACGCGGGTCAGGGTCGTGGTCTGGACGAGAAAATCATCCACGAACAACTGCCGGCCGACGTCCACCGAAATTACATCCGGCGTGTGCGCGAGGTATGGCACCGGCATCGGGTCGGTTGACTCCGGGTTGATGTTCGCGGGCGGCCAGGCGTGCGGCAGAACTATTCCGTTATAAATTGTTTCCATTCATTTGCCTCTCTGATTTGCCGTAGAACCGGGCGGCGGGCTCAATGCGCGCAATGTATTTCCTGCAAATATATACTTTTTTAGATTCCATAAACATCATTATTATTATTGACAGGCACCCTGAAATGTCATAAATGCTTTTACACTTAACATATTGAATATGCTTGAGTTGCAATTTACTTAATATCGGCGGCATATTGCAATATAAAATCGGGGATATATCACAAAACGAATGCATGGAGGCAAGAATGAAAAATAAAATTGCGGCGGCGGTGGCATTGCTGGCCTGCCTGGCGTCAAGCAGCCTGCCGGCAGAAGAGGCAGTTGCCGTGGCGTCGGTCGACCTGAACCGGATTCAAAATGAAATTGGATACCAGAGGCTTGTATTCATCGACATGAGCGATGAGGTGAATGCCGAAATACTCAAGCTGCGGACAGCGCTCGACCAGGCCCTCGTTGAGTGCGTAAGGGAAAAAGATGACGGAAAGCTTGCAATTCTTCAAACGAAAATTCAGTCCATAAACAACAAGATCAACACCATACGCAACGCAATGTCATACAGGAATTCCGACAACAGGAGAGTGCTGACAAAATTTATCAACAGCAGGTATTCCGGCAAATATGCCCTGATCTTTGACGCCCAAATGGCCAGGGGCAGCAGCCAGATGATCATCTGGAATTCGTCAAAGATGATGGACATAACGGATGAAATCATCCAGGCCCTCGACCGTGAATTACCCTGAAAGGCCGCGAGCCTGCCGTTGGCACAAGCCGGCCGGAGGGCTGGAAGTGTTCGCATGGGCGCAAGTATATAAAAGCATTTGACTCTCCCCGACTTCAGGATAAACTTCCAGCGGTTGTCATGCCTCAAAACCGGGAACAAATTGAAACGAACGGCGGACTGGATGCCCGCGGCGACCTCCTGCCGCGCGTTGATTATGACTTCAGCGCGCCGGGCGCGCTGCGTCTGAAGATCGGCGGCGCCTGGAAAATCGCCGGCGGCCTGCCTGCGGCGGAGGACGTCATCGCGCAGGCCAAAAGCCGGCCGGGCCTCAATAAAATACTGTTTGAGGCCGACAGCAGCTTCAAGTGGGACAGCGGCTTCCTCGTGTTCCTCCTGGTCTTAAGCCGGGCCTGCCGGAGCGCCAATATAAGCATCAGCGGCGAAGCCCTGCCGGCTGACGCCTGGAAATTGATCCAAAGCTCCGCGCGCGCCCACGCCGGGCCGGTCCGCGCGGCAAAAGAATCCCGCCTTGAAGCCCTCGGCGGCAAGGCGCTGCGTTTCATTGCCGGCGCCCGGGATCTGCTTGAATTCCTCGGCGAGATAACCCTCGCCTCCTGCCGCCTCATCACCGGCCGCTCGATGTTCCGCCGGAGCGATTTTTTTTATATCGTCCAGACCTGCGGCGTTGACGCCCTCCTGCTGGTCTCGATGATCAGCTTGCTCGTGGGCGTGATTTTTGCCTTTGTGGGAGCTATCCAGCTTACGATGTTCGGGGCCCAGATATACATCGCCCACATCGTCGGCATCGCCATGGTGCGCGTCATGGGGGCGGTCATGGCCGGCATCCTGATGGCCGGCCGGACCGGCGCCTCCTTCGCGGCCGAACTGGGCATCATGCAGACCAACGAGGAAATCGACGCGCTGCGCACGCTGGGCGTGCCGCCGGTTGATTTCCTGGTCATCCCGCGCATGCTGGCGCTTATCATAATGATGCCGCTCCTGACCCTTTACGCCGACCTCCTCGGAATCCTGGGCGGCATGGCGATCTGCACGGGAATGTTTGAAATCAGCCCTATGGAATACTGGGAGCACACCCTGCAGGCGGTGAAGCTCAGCAACCTCTGGATCGGGCTTATCAACAGCATTGTTTTCGGCGTGATCATCGCCGTGGCCGGATGCTACCAGGGCATGAAATGCGAAAGAAGCGCCGCCGGCGTCGGCACGGCCACCACGTCGGCCGTGGTCTCGGCCATCACCGGCATCGTCATCGCCACCGCGGTCATAACCTTCATCTGCCAGATCCTGGGAATCAAATAAATGAATCCTGAGCCGGGCAAAACAGTCCTTGAAGCGCGCGGCCTTGAAATCGGCTACGAAGGCTATCCCGTCATGCGCGGGCTGGACTTCAGCGTTAAAAAAGGCGACATCTTCATCGTCATGGGCGGCAGCGGCTGCGGCAAGAGCACGCTGCTCAAGGCCTGCACCGGCCTGCTGGAGCCGGCCGCGGGCGAGATCCTTTACGGGGGAGATAATTTCTGGAAGGCCGGCGATGCCGTCCAGAACCGGATCATGCGCCGCTTCGGGGTGCTTTTCCAGGGCGGAGCGCTCTGGAGCTCGCTGACCCTCGGGGAGAACATCGCCCTGCCCCTGCAGCTGTATTCAAAGCTCACCGCCCTGGAAATCAGGGAAATGGTTGAACTTAAACTTTCCATGGTGGGGCTAAGCGGCTACGCAGATTTTTATCCTTCGGAAATCAGCGGCGGCATGCGCAAGCGCGCCGGCCTGGCAAGGGCCATCGCGCTCGACCCGGAAATAATATTTTTCGACGAGCCTTCCGCCGGCCTCGACCCGGTCAGCGCCAGGATGCTCGATGACCTGATCCTCCAGCTGCGGGATATGTTCGACGCCACGGTCGTGGTGGTGACCCACGAGCTGGCCAGCATCATGGCGGTCGGCAGCAACTCGATCTTCCTGGACGCCGAGAGCAAAACCATGATTGCCGCGGGGCCGCCCCGGGAACTGCTGGCCGGCTCGAAAGACGCGCGCGTCATCAATTTCTTAACCAGAGGCAAGAAAAAGGAACCTTAACATGAGCAGAAAAGCTAACAAGACGGCAATAGGCATATTCGTGGCGGTGGCCCTGGCGCTGCTGGTGGTCGGCATATCGGTGTTCGGATCGGGAATGCTGTTCAAGAAAGCCGACCATTACGCCCTTTTCTTCGATGGGTCCGTCAAGGGCCTGACCGCCGGCGCCCCGGTCGTTTTCCGGGGCGTGAAAATCGGCAACGTCAAGCACATCAACCTGCTTTACAGCCCCGAGACAGAAGAGGTTCACATATTTGTCCTGATCGAGGTGGAATTATCGCGGGTCAAGGGCGTGCCCGACCACGTCGGTTACCCCAACTACAACGAGCTGATCAAATACGGCCTGAGGGCAAAACTCGAATTGCAGAGCATGGTCACGGGCCAGCTCATGATTTCATTCGATTTTTACGAGAACAAGCCTGCCCGGCTGCTGGGCATCATGAAAGAATATCCCGAACTGCCCACCCTGCCCATGCCGCAGAGCGTCATTGAAACCGTGCAGGGCCTGCCCATCAAGGAAATTGCGAACGACGTGCGCGGCACCTGCGCCGGGCTCAACAAACTGGTCAACTCGGAAGGTTTCCGCGGCATGAACGACGCCATCATGGAGATAACCCAGGCCGCCCGCGCCATGCGCGTGCTGCTAGAATACCTGGAGCAGCACCCCGAGGCATTGTTAAAAGGAAAATAATTTTATGATAAAGGAGATCAACATGAATGACGTAAAAATAGGATATAAAACAGGATTGCTTTGCCTCTGCATCGTGATTGCTTCCGCTCTTGCCGGCTGCGTGGGCATTTCCAAAAGCCCGGCCCCGCGGTTTTACGCCCTCAAGGCCGGGGGCGGGGAATCACAGGCGAAAAAATTCGACGCGCCCGCCAATCTCGTTGTCGGGATAGGGCCGGTCAAGGTGCCGGAATATCTCAACCGGCCGCAAATTGTCACCGCGCTGGAAAGCAACCGGCTCAATATCGCCGAGTTCGATCGCTGGGGCGAAACCCTCGACATCGCGCTCCCGCGGGTCATTGCCGGCAACCTTGCCATCCTCCTCCCTAAAACGACAATCGAGCCCTCCCCCTGGAACCTTTCGGTGCCGGTAAAGTACCAGGTCCTGGTCACCGTCACGCGCCTGGAATGCAGCCTCGACAAGGAGATCCTGCTCGCGGCGCAATGGTCGCTCCTTGACCTTGAAACCAGGTCCATGGTGGCCTCGGAAAAATCGCTTATTGTGCGGCCGGTCGAGCCGCAGGGCTATGCCGGGCTCGCCGCGGCTTTAAGCTCGGCCTGCGCCGCGCTGAGCGGCGAAATAGCCGGGCGCCTCGCAACGCTTCCTTCCGGCAATGAAAAGCCCGCGGCTGATGCCGGCGCCCTTCCCAGGCATGCGGACCATGGAAGACGGTAAAGTCATCCGCGCTTTTATAGCGGTTGAAATCAGCGCGGCTGTCCGAGCCGGCCTGGCAAAGATGCAAAATGTCCTCCGTGAAGCCGGGGCGCACGCAAGCTGGGTCAAGCCGGAAAACATCCACTGCACCCTCGTCTTCCTGGGCGATATTTTTGAATCCGCAGCCGGTCCGCTGGCGGAAGCCCTTCCCGCGGCGGTGGAAAACATTGGCGCGTTCGACGTTGAAATCGCAGGGCTTGGTTTTTTCGGAACAACGCGGTCGCCGCGCATTGTCTGGGCCGGCATGGCCGGGAACACGGGGGCTCTGGGCGAACTCCAGCAGAAAACCTGCGAGGCCGCGGAGGCATCCGGGCTCAGCCCGGACAAAAAGCCTTTCAAGCCCCACCTGACCATAGCCCGCGTGAGATCAAACCGCAATGCGGCGGAGCTCGTCAGGGCCATTGAAAAAAACAGGGAAATAACTTTCGGCACCATTACGGTCCAACGAATTGTCCTGATGCAGAGCAAGCTAACAGCCGCCGGCCCGGAATATACCGCCATCGCTTCCATCCCCCTCGGCAAGGGAGACTGACAGGGCGGCCATTGCAGCAGCCGGCAGCCTTCGGGCGGTTCATTTTTAATTGGGCCTTCCACACAATCTATGGCAATAATCACACTTAATAAAGTGTGATCATGGCCCCAGGGGTCGTGCGTAGCGCAAATATCTGCTTTTTCAAACCGCCTTGCCAGAAGCGGCGCCCCCGTAGCGGTAGCCGACGCCATGCACCGTCATGATGCTCTGCGGCCGGTCCGGATGCGGCTCGACTTTTTTCCGGAGCTGGGCGATGTGCTGGTCCAGGGTCCGCGTGGTGCCCAGGTAGCTCACGCCCCAAACGGCGTTCAGCAGCCGGTCCCGGCTGAGCACCTCGCCGGGATGGGAATGGAAACACTGGAGAAGCTGCACTTCCCGCGCGGTAAGCTCAAAACATTTCCGGCCCAGCCGGGCCTGGTATTTCCTGGCATCAATTTCCGCCGGCCCGATCATGAACCGCTCCGGGCTCCTGTTCCCGGCAGCGCAGCCCGGCGGCCCGGCCGGAGCTGAGCGGCGCAAGACCGCGGCTACCCGCGCCAGCAATTCGCGCACGCCGAACGGTTTCGTTATGTAGTCGTCCGCGCCCAGCTGGAGCCCGAGCACCTTGTCTATTTCTTCGCTCTTGGCCGTAAGCATTATGACCGGAATGTGTTCATCGACTGCCCGGATAGCCTTGCAGACATCGTAACCGCTTTTGCGGGGCATCATGATATCAAGCAGCACAAGGTCGAACTTTCCCTGCTGAAACACAAACACGGCCTGCTCGCCGTCGGCCGCGGGCGTGGCCCGGTAGCCCTCGCTTTTAAGGGTATCGACCAGGCCGGCCCGTATGTTGGCGTCGTCTTCAACAACCAGAATGTGTGCAGCGCTCATTTTTTCCCTTTCATCACTGCGGCTGTTCTGCGGCGCAGGGAATGCTCGCGACGAAGCAGCTGCCTCCGCCGGCGCGCGGCTCAAACGCCAGGTCGCCCCCGAGATCCCGCAGCAGCCGGCGGGCGATGCTCAGCCCCAGCCCGGAGCCGGGCTGGCGGGCTGTCAGGGAGTTGTCCACGCGATAAAATTTTTCAAAAATCTTGCCCCGGTAAAGATCCGGCACGCCGGGGCCGCGGTCAAGGAAAGCGACGCGGCAGCACTGCCCGTCATGCTCCAGCTTGACCACGAGTTCCTTTCCTCCGGACGCATACTTGGCGGCATTGTCGGCAAGGTTCAGCAGCACCTGCTCCAGGGCGTCCCGGTCGCATCTAACCCAAGTTTCCCCGCCCGGAATAAACGAGCTTAAAACCAGCCCGGCTTCCTGCAGCCGCAGGCGGTGCGCGTCGAGAAACTGGCGCAGAAATGCGCAAAGCTCAAGGGACTCGGGGCGGTAATTCTTTTTGCCCTGCTCCAGCCGGCTGAAGTCGAGAACGTTGTTCACCAGCCGGGCCAGGCGCTGGCTCTCGGACACTATTACGCGCAGATAATATTTGACCTTGTCGGCTTCCGTTATGCGCCCTTCGCTCAAAAGCTCCGCGTACATTCGGATGCTGGTCAGCGGGGTTTTCAGCTCGTGGGAAACATTCGATACAAATGAAGTCTTCTGAAGAGCGTCCCGCATGTGGCGCCGGGCCTGCCAGGTCAGCAGCAACCCGCCCGCGAGGCTGGCCGCGATAAAAATTGCCAGCAACAGGCTGGCCAGCATCACGTATCCTCCGCCGGCTTCCGACGGAGCCGACCCGGGCACAAAATACACCGCCACCTGCCAGTGCGGCAGATTGGGCGCCAGCAAGACGGCCAGGTCCGGCCGGGTGGCCGGGCTGATATCAGCGCGCCCGGACTGGTGCATGATTTGCCCTTCACCGTCCAGGAGCGCATAGACCGTTCCATCATCAACCTGGGCCGGGAAGGCCGCGATCAGCCTGGACAACAACGCAGACAGCTCCAACTCGATGCCGTAAACCTCGGACTCCGGATCCCGCTGGACCCAGCCCAGGAAGGAAAGCCTGTTTTCGGTAAACCACGGAATCCACCCGCCGGCCCATTGCCGGCTTTGACCGGCGCGGTCTGCCTGTTGCGCCATTTTCCTGACACCGGAACGCATAACCTGCACCTGGCGCACATAGTCAGCGCTGCCGGCTATAGTGTTCCGCGCCTGCGCCGGGACGCGCGCGGCTGAGGCCTGCGCGGCGCCGTTGGTTTCGGCAACGGCGGCCACCCACGGCACCCGCCCCGAAAAGAGTGCGTCGTAGCGCGTCAAAAACCGCTGCTCTTCCGGCGTCAGGGGGTTATTGCGGTCGGGCAGCAGCAGCTTCTTTTTAGGATGCCAGATGAACACATTGCGTACCAGGGGGTTGTTTTCCTCCCACGAGCGCAGCGCGGCCTGCAGATTGCCGGGCGCTATGCGCCGCAAGCCTTCGCCAAGATCGTCTTCGGCAGAGGAAACGGCCAGGCGGATATTGTCGGCTACGGCGCGCGCGCGATCCAAGGCGGCCAGCCGGGCCTGACCGGAGATCCGCTCGCCTTCATGCCTGATCATGCGGAAGGCCGCCAGGCCGATGACAAGAGTCGGAACAAAAAACAATACCCAGTATAAAAATATAATGCGCCTGTTCATGCAGTCTTGGAACGACCGTTTTTATACAGACAAGTCCAATGATCGTTAATTGGACAGCAATCGGATCATATCTAATTTCATATTTTATTCAAATACCTTCGCCTGGAAACGTCCTGCGCCTGCCCGCATGCTTTTGCATGCGGACAGGCTTTGCCGCATTTATGCTGTATTTTTACTGGGCAACCTGCTGGTTGATTTGCTGGTATGATTCAGTCCGGATGGTTTTGCGGGTTTTGGTAGTCATACCGTCCCTCTCAATCCGGCTGGCCTGCTCTTCCATTTGTTCCGCCTTCTTCTCCAGCTCGCGGTCGTCATACTTTTTACCTGCCTGCTTAAGCCTGGCAGCCGAGCTTCGCAGGGTGTCCGCGGCGCGGTCCTTCTTGCCTTCGTCGGCCAGGGCTATGGCTTGCTCCCCGCCCACCGAATTGACGGTCAGGTAATACGCCTTCTTGACGGTCACATTATCCGATTTGTCAACCTCGCCCCGGTCCCTGCTGTATGAGCCGCGGACTTCGGCGGAGGATGTTTCCGTTTCCCTGGTGAAAGGGTTTTCGTAAGTAACCCTGGCGGAGGCAATCGCCACGCTTTCGCCGTGCCGGCCTGGCGGCACCTCGATTTCAACCAGCGCGTATTTTTCCTGGCCGCCGTAGAGCTGGTTCAAATACAGCTCCACGCTCTGCCCCCGGATACGGCCTTCGCGGCCGATAACGGAAACCGGCCGCACGCCGCCGGGGCACTCGATGGTCAGATACACTTTCTTGGCCACCACGCTCAGCACGTCGCCCAGCTCGGCGTTGAATATGCGCGGGAGGTCGCCGCCGGTCTCGACAAAATAAGTGTTGCCGTCGCCGGCCCGCGAAAGGCGCGTCATGAGGTCCTCGTTGTAATCCGTGCCCACGCCGACCGTGGTGACCGCGATGCCCTCCTTGATCAGGGCTGCACCCAGGCGCCCGAGATCATCGGGCGAGCTCGGTCCCACGTTCGCCAGGCCGTCCGAGAGCAGGATGATGCGGTGGACAAACGGCCGGTCAAGGTTTTTGCGCACCTCGGCTGCGCCCTGGCTTATCCCGCCGAAAAGCGCCGTGCTGTTGCCGGCGGTTATTTGCCGGATCCGGCCTTCAATCCACTCCGCATTATACGCGCCCTGGGCCGGAACAATCGTTTCAACCTGGGTGTCGTAGACCACCAGCGAGAAGATGTCCCTGGCATCCAGCCTCCGGAAAGCCTGGATGGCGGCCTCCTTTGCCTTTTCAAGCTTGTCGCCGCGCATCGACCCGGAACGGTCCAGGACGATGGCCAAATTTACGGGCTGGCGGGCATACTTTGGCGGCGGGAGAGCATCGAGCGTGATCTTGATCACTGCTCGCTGGTTTTCTTCCGCGTACAACATGCCCCGGTCGACCTCCAGGCGGCACTTGACGATGTTTTCATTACCCAAGGCCGCCAGGCTGCCCGTTGCACACGCTGCAGCCAAGACGGCCATGCGCAGCCAAGTCAATCCTTCTGCTTTTACCGGTTTCATTTTAAACCTCCTGCGTTCATGCAGCCTGCCGCCTGGAACTCCGGCTGTCGGGCGCGCCATTGTCCGGGCGCCATGCCGCTGTTTATTTTAAAGATGGCGCGCATTTTCTCTTGGCCGTATTCAACCAAAAACGCAGGAGTTGGTTGTCATGGTCAAGTAAAAGAATGTAAAAGAATTGTAAAGCGCAACCCGGCCGGGGAAACAGGTTTGCGCGCCGGCATACACCATTGCATCCGCATGATCACACTTAATAAAGTGTGATATTGGTTCATGGCCCAAAAATACGCGTAAAAAAAATATTTCGGCCAGCATACGGAAAGGCCGTCCTTTCCTCCCGCGAGCTCCACTCCCGGCCTGCCGTGCCTCCCTGGCCGTCCCGGCGGCATACGCGGTCAGTTTAGCCCCAGTTTCCGGCAGGTATTGGAAACGTGGGTGCCCTTCCAGAACACGGTCCCGCACCGCGGACAGGCAAAGAACTCGTCGAAGCGCGCAAAGACGTTGGGATGTACGGCCGCGCGGATTTTTTCCTTATCAGGGACCTTTTCGAGAAAGACGTTGCAACGGATGCATTTTGAAAACAGCTTTTCCCGCGGATCGAGCCGGAATGCCGCAACCACGGCCTGGAACTGTTTAACCGGATCGGTTTCCTTGAGAATGAAAATCTTGGCCGGGCGGGGATACTGCTCGGCAATATGCGTATTGCGCGTCAGGAAGATTCGGCCCTCGGCGTTGGCCCGCGCAATGAGAGCGTGGGTACGCACCCCCCTTTCCCAGGCGGCGTCGCAGCCTATGACCCGGAGGTATTTTCCGAGCTTGACCAGCATATGGTCAACCATGAATTTTGTTTCACACATGTTTTCACGCCGTCAAAATTAGCGCTATATTTTCTTTATATTACCACGGGCAACTGCCATTATCCATGGCATATTATGCAAGGAGGTCTGAAATGATCAAGCCGCAGGATACATTAATCACCAGCCTGGGAGAGCCCAAAAATTATTCACCGCTGCGCGACAAGGCCTGGGGCAAGGGCGGGGAGCCGTTTGTTTCGGACGGCGCCAAGGTCCGCTACCAGGTTGAGCTCGGCGTCGCGCACGAGCGCCCGGACAACGTTTATTTTGAAATAGTCGGCCCGCGCAGCATGCTTTTCTTCAACCCCCGCGAAACGCGGGCGGCCATCGTGACCTGCGGCGGGGTTTCGCCCGGCCTCAACAACGTCATCCGCTCCGCGGTGCACGAGCTCACCATAAATTACGGCGTGCAGGAAGTGCTCGGCATACGCTACGGCTACCGCGGCCTCAACCCGGCCGAGGGCGACCCGCCCGTCCCGCTCAACATCGACAAGGTCGACGGCATCCACGAGGAGGGCGGCACCGTCCTTGGAACATCGCGCGGCAAGGTCGACGCGGGCATCATGGTTGACTTTCTCCAAAAGGAAAAGATAAACATCCTGCTATGCGTGGGCGGCGACGGCACCCAGCACGGCGCTCTGGACATCTTCGGGGAAGTGCAGCGCCGCAAGCTGCCGATCGCCGTGGTGGGCATACCCAAGACAATTGACAACGACATCCCTTTTGTTTCCAGGACATTCGGCTACACCACCGCGATCCAGAAGGCCCAGGAAATCCTGGAGTGCGCCCACACGGAGGCCACGAGCGCCCTGAACGGCATCGGCCTGGTCAAGCTGATGGGCCGCCACTCCGGCTTCATCGCCTGCGGCGCAACGCTCGCCAACCAGAACGTTAACTTCGTCCTGATCCCTGAAGTGACCTTCAATATGGAAGGCCAGAGCGGGTTCCTCGAAGTGCTGCGCCGCCGCTTGCTGGCGCGGCGCCACGCCCTGATCGTCGTGGCGGAAGGCGCGGGCCAGGAGCTCATGGGGGGCATGTCCGGAGAAACCGACGCTTCCGGCAACCCGATTTTCAAGGACATCGGCGAATGCCTCAAGCACAAAATCACCTCTTATTTCAAGGCCCGGGAAATGCCGGTTAACATTAAATACATTGACCCCTCCTACATCATTCGCAGCGTCCCGGCCGACTGCGCCGACAGCATTCTCTGCGACCAGCTCGCGCGCGCGGCGGTCCATGCCGGCATGGCCGGCAAGACCGGCATGCTGATCGGCCTGACCAACAACGTGCGCATCCACGTGCCGATCGCCACCGTAATCAGGAACAAGAAGCGGGTTTATCCCAACGGCGAACTCTGGCTGAGCGTCCTGGCGGCCACCAACCAGCCGCCGGTGTTTTATTAAAACCCAGGCGGATAGGTTGTAGCTATTTAGACTGCAGGAAGAAATCATGCGAGATCACTAGAAGCTTCGTGCATTTGAACTGGCTGACGAAGTAGTTGTTTTAATTTACCGGTTAAAGAAAGGTTTTCCGAAAGAAGAGGTATACGGATTGACTTCCCAGATGAGAAGAGCCGCAGTTTCGGTTCCATCGAATATTGTTGAAGGATGTGCGCGCAAGAGCCGGTCCGAGTATCTTCACTTTCTTGAAATAGCGTTCGGCTCATTAAGGGAACCACATTAACAGTTTGATCTGTCAAAGCGCCTGGGATATTCTGATGAACGCGACGTTCTGTCATGTGATTCAAAATTTCTTGAGACCTAAATGTTTCTGGGAGCCCTGATTCGTTCAATTCGTGAAGACTAACAGTCTAAAGCACTACAACCTGTACAGCTTGGGATTTTCAATGCGCAAAACCAAAATAGTTGCCACGGTGGGCCCGGCCTCGAACACCCCGCAAAAGCTGCGCGAGCTGATCGGGGCCGGCGTCGACGCCTTCCGCCTGAACATGTCGCACGGGACCCTGGCCGAACACATCGAAACCATCGGTAAAATCCGCGCCGCCGGCGCCGAATGCGGCCGCGACCCCGCCGTCATCCAGGATTTATGCGGGCCGAAGGTAAGGGTCGGCAAAATGGAAGGGGGCGCGATAGAATTAAAGACGGGCCAGGAAGTGACCGTCACAGCCGAGCCTGTGACCGGCACCGCCCGGATGTTCAGCACCCAGTATGAAAATCTTCCCCGGGACGCCCGGCCGCGCGACCGCATCCTGCTCGACGACGGCGCCATAGCCCTGGAGGTGCAAGCCGTGGAGGGCGCGCGGGTGCGGTGCCTGGTCCTCAACGGGGGCATCCTCAGGGACCACAAGGGCATGAACCTGCCGGGCATAAAGCTCTCGACGCCTTCCGTCACGCCTAAGGACCTGGACGACCTGCGCGCCGGCCTCGAGGCGGATGTTGAATATGCGGCGCTTTCGTTCGTGCGCCACCCCGACGACCTCAAGGGCGTGCGGCAAGCCATAAAAAAGGCCGGAAGGTCCACCCAGGTCATCGCCAAGATTGAAAAGCCTGAAGCGCTCGAACACCTGGACGCCATCATTCAGGCGGCTGACGGCGTCATGGTGGCGCGGGGCGACCTGGGCGTTGAGATGAACATTGCCGACGTACCCGTGATTCAGAAAAAAATCATCCGGCACGCGAACGAGCGGGATAAGTACGTTATCACCGCCACCCAAATGCTGGACTCCATGACCCGCAACCCGCGCCCGACCCGGGCGGAAGCCTCCGACGTGGCCAACGCCATCATTGACGGCACGGATGCGGTCATGCTTTCCGGAGAAACCGCGGCCGGCGACTTCCCGGTCGAGGCTGTGAAAATGATGGATGATATTGCGCGGCGGACCGAGCTTTACCTCGACGCGAACCGCCCGGCCTGGAACTGGATGCGCATCAACCCGCGCCATCCCGTCCAGGACGCGATCGGGCACGCAGCTTCAAAAATCGTCGACGACCTCAAAATAGGAATAGTGGCCGCCTTTACGGCCACGGGCGGCACGGCGCTGTTCCTTTCCAAGAACAGGCCCTGGGCCCCGATCATAGCCTTCACGAAAAACGCCGGGGCTTTCCGGCGCATGCGCCTCTTCTGGGGGGTTGAGCCGGTGCTTGTGCCGGGAATCAACAACAGCGCCGACCTGCGCGCCAGGGCGCAGGAATATATCCGGCGCAACCGGCTCGCGCCGCCGGGTCAGCGCGCGCTGTTCATCCTTGGCACCAACTTCGGCCACGTCGGCGCAACCGACGCCCTGGAAATCGCCACCCTGGAGAACTGAAGGGGAGGCTTCAGCCGGAGGATTTCCTGATCGGCGCCGCTTTCAGCCGGCCGATTCCGGGCAGCTCGCCGACCAACGGGCGCGCGTATTCAATGAAGTCTTTTGTAACATCGTTGCCGGCGTCATTAATGAATTCATCGGGCATGTGCCGCGTGTTCTTTGCGACGTTTTGCAGGGGCACGCGCTCGAAATATGCCTTGTATTTTTTGCCGGGCTTGCGGCGGATGGTGATCGAGCCTTCCGGCTGTCCGGCCATGGCTTCCTTAACCGCCAGAGCGCCCGCCTCGCGCGCCTCGGCGGCATCCACCTTCGATACCATTCCGGGGAATGAGCGCTGCAGGTAGCCGAAAGTGTCGGCGCGGACGCGGCTGATCTGGAGCCGGGTCTTTATTTCATTCGAGAGCAGGTCGCCGAGGGCGCCCGTGCCGCTCAGCTGAACGTTGCCGTGCGAATCGGTTTCCTTGATGAACTTTGTGGCAATGGCAATGCCGTATTCGTCCGAGATGCCTTCGGATACCGCCACCACGCAGCGCCCGAGCCTTTCATAGACCTTCCTGACATCCTCGCAGAACTTATCCATGGAGAACGGCCGCTCCGGCACGTAAACCAGGTGCGGGCCGTCGTCGGGATATATCCTGCCCAGGGCCGAGGCCGCGGTCAGGAACCCGGCGTGCCGGCCCATGATGACGTCTATCTTGACGCCCTTCAGGGCGCGGTTGTCGAGGTTGTCGCCCATGAGGGCGCAGGCCACGAACTTCGCGGCGCTGCCGAAGCCGGGGGTGTGGTCGTTTTCGAGAAGGTCGTTGTCGATGGTCTTGGGGATGTGGAAGCAGTGCAGGTCGTAATTTTCCTTGCGGGCTTCCTCGTGGATTATGAAGACCGTCTCGGCCGAATCGTTGCCGCCGATGTAAAAAAAGTAGCGGACATCGTACTTGCGCAGGATGGCAAAAATCTTGCCGCATTCCTCGTGGGTGGGCTTTTTGCGCACGGAGCCCAGGGCCGAAGAGGGGGTGTGCGCCACCGCATCGAGGGCCGGGAGGCTCTCGCGGCGCAGGTCAATCATGTTTTCCTCCAGGACGCCCTTGATGCCGTGCAGGGATCCATAAATGTTTTTTATCTGCTTGTGTTTCCGGGCCTCCAGGATGGCGCCCACGAGGCTCTG
The DNA here is from genome assembly GCA_041674125.1 of Kiritimatiellia bacterium. Classification (GTDB taxonomy): domain Bacteria; phylum Verrucomicrobiota; class Kiritimatiellia; order JAAZAB01; family JAAZAB01; genus JAQUQV01. Next base: position 2,243 of record JBAYWJ010000006.1, on the reverse strand, counting down.
GTTGATGACCATCGAAGGGCCGCCGCTCTGGGCGATCAGCATGTTTCCTTTAAGTGTTCCCGCCATGGCTAACTCCTTTCAGATTCTTTAAACCGGGGCCGATTGACAAAGACCAGCAGTTTAATTAAACCGCCCCGAAATGCAAAATAAATCATCGGGCTTCCCGGCCCGGGCGCCTGGCTCGCGCCAGCCCGCTATCCCAGCTTGACTTTTCAGAAAAATAAACCAAGATGTTCCTGTCCTCTATCTTTTACATACGCTAAGTACCGGCACGGCATGAAAAAGTCCGGCGATAATAAAGTTTTCGAAATCACTCCGGCAAATTTCACATCCATCAAAGATCTCGGCAAAATCGGCCTGACATCCGGAAAGCCCTCGAAAAAAACCGGCAAAGCTCAGTCCGGCGAGAAGAGCGCGTTTGGGATCATGATTGCCATGCTGGTCCTGGTCGGGCTGACGATCGGCGCCGTGTCTTTCCACAAGGCCTCGCAGTTCATCGGCAACAGCCGCTTCACGACCACGTTGCGAAAAATAGTAGCCGCCTTCGAACAGCACACCGTCCTCCATGGATCTTTCCCGCCCATGGCCGGGCCGGGCGTTATACCGCCCGGCCTGGAAGAAGAATTGGGCAAGGTGCCCTGGACTCAAAAAACCCCTCTGGGCGGGCAATGGGACTGGGTCACCAACGCCCCCGGCCCGGCGCGCGGCATACGCCTCTATATGCCGTCTGTTTCGGAAAAGCGGATGAAAACCATTGATGAATCCATCGACGATGGTAACTTGAATTCCGGTCGCCTTAAAATTTTGGATGACGGGACGGGGTACCTGTTCACGATCGAATGACCGGCCCGGAGGAAAGCTTAGATCGTTTCGTTAAGACATATAAAAGTTTTGTTGCGGCCAAAGGCCGCCTTGGGATTTGGACAAACAAGATAATGATACACTGTTAACGGGAATGGAGGCTGGAAAATGAAAGTCAAACGGCGCATGCAAATCGTGGCGGTCCTGCCGATCGCCCTGGCCCTGGCAACGGGGCTCATCCTGGGGTGGATGACGGTCAACGTCAAGGACATCGTGCTGCGGTTAAGGGCGGCCAACGCCGTCACGCGCGACGTCTTCCTGCTCGACATGATCACGCATGAATATGCCAGGGCGCCCAAGCCCGAATCGCGAACGCGCTGGATGACGATCCACGCGCGCATCAGCGAAACAGTCGCGCGCGAAACGGCCGCCAGCCCGGGCGACCGGGCGATTTTTGAAGACATAAGCCGGGCGCTGGAGCGCTCCAAAACCGCCTTTGCGGACCTTTCCGCGCAAATGGCGCGCGGCGCTTCATCCCAGTCCCAGTCCGTTTTGACCCTGCAGGGGCGGCTCAGGCTGAACACCCAAGCCGTGGTGGACGAGGCGCTTTTCCTGGCTTCCAAGGCCCACGACCAGACCATCGCCATCCAGATGGCTTCGTTCTTCATGATAATCGGCACCTGCTCCGTGCTGGCAATCATCCTGACGATCATCGCCATCCTGGTGAGCCGAAGGATCGAAAGCGGGCTGGCCGCCCTGGGCGACGGCACGCTGCGCGTGGCGCGCGGCCAGCTGGGCCACCAGATCCATATGCAAGGCGGCGACGAGCTCGGGGATCTGGCGGCGGCCTTCAACGCAATGTCAAGCGCGCTCAAGCGGGACCAGGACACCATCCGGGCCGAGATGGCCGAGAGGCAGAAGATAGCCGACTCGCTCGCCACGAGCAACGTGCAGCTTTCGGACGCCCTCACCAGGCTCAAGCGCGCCCAGGAGGAAGTGATCCAGCAGGAAAGGCTCAAGGTGCTGAAGCAGATGGCCGACGGCATCCTGCACGATATCTACGACGCCATGATGCCGGTGCTCGGGTACAGCGAGCTGCTCCTGCGCTTCCCCGGCGAAATCAACACCCCGGCCGGGCGCGAGCAGATTCAGGCCATCCACGACGCGGTCACCAAGACCATCTCCGTGGCCAAGCACCTTTCCGAATATTTTTACCCGACACGGAAAAACAACATTACGCCTGTCAACCTGCCGGCCCTCGTGGAAAACGTGCTCGCGCGCGTCCTTCCCGCATGGAAGGACCAGGGCCGCCGGATCGCGGTCAAGACCGACCTGGCGGACTTGCCCGCCTTCAACTCGATCGAGGCGGATATCAGCGAGGCGCTGGTCAACGTGATCACCAACGCGGCCGAGGCGATGGATAAATCGGGCACGCTCACCAT
>JBAYWJ010000005.1:0-32236 GCA_041674125.1 Kiritimatiellia bacterium | reverse complement strand
CCGGACGGCGGCGGAATTTTTTGCATGAGGGCCTGGACGGAAGTGTTCAGCAGAAACTGCTCCTGCCGCAGGGCAAGGTGCATGAGGGTGCGCAGCCTTTCCCCGGCTGTGGCCGGTTCGGTTTCCTCGCGCCGGGTTCCCGAGATGTCCTCCGCCGGGGGAAAGTGCAGGAGCGTGTGGCCGAAGGCGCGGTTGAAGGTCTCCAGATTTGCGCGCATTTCGTACAAGTGCATGGCGCTTTCGGTCACCAGCACGACCGGGCTGGCGCAGTGCTTCTTCAGCGCCAGAGCAGCCAGGGCGGCGGCGGCAAAGGGCAGGGGCTTGAGGTGGCAGGCCTTTTCCTTTTCGAGGGCCTCCGCCACCGGCTTGAACAGCTGGGCCAGGCGGATGAATTCCGGTTCGTTTTTCATTTTCAACGGATGAAAGCGGTTTTTGCCGTTAGCCCTTGGACTTCGGAGAGCTCCCCTCGGCCTGAGCTCGGGACGAAGGCAATCGAGCCGCGAGGCATGCTTGGAAATCCAGGTCGTCACTGCCTGGATTCCCGATTCCGTGACAGATCACTGGTTGTAATTGTCAGAGCGCCAGCTCCGGTAAAGGTGCCGGCCGCCGAATAAAAACGAGATAATGCTGATAATCACGCTCCCGATGAAGGCCGCGCTCCAGTCTGCGACCGTGAAGCCCGGCACGAGCCAGGCTGTCAGCTTCAGGAGCGCCGCGTTGATTGCGACCAGGAATATCCCGAGCGTGATTATTATGAGCGGCAGGGAAATGAAGGCCAGGATCGGCTTGACGAAAGAGTTCAGGATGCCCAGGACGAGCGCGGCCAGTACCAGGGCCTGCCACCGGTCGTAAGCGAGTCCGGGCACCAGCTCAACCGCCACCCAGACGGCCAGGGTCGTTATCAGCCAGCGGAATAATATCATGATCATGGCTCGCCTCCTTTTGATTTACAATCCAATGGCCGTGACCTGGTATTTGAACGCGTAGCCGCCCCCGGCGGCGATGCGTTCAAGCTCCTTGCGGACCTTTCCGAATTCAAAGGAATAGCTGTAGCGCTTGCCGAAAAGGTTCGATTGCTCCTCGATGGTGCCATCCCTGGGCTTGCCGAACCCGGTGCTGTATGTCTCGGCCTTGAAGCCGAAGCCTGGCGACATGCCGGAATCGCCCCCGGAGAGGCCGAACCCGCTTTCCTTCAGCATTTCCGTAAAGCGCACTTCCCTGCCCGCATCGTCAACGCGCCAGCGCGCGATGTAAGCCAGCTTTTTTCGCGACAGGAATGCCTTCCTTTCCGCCACCGGAATCTCGAGGGTGAAGATCCCCTTCTTTTCCGAGAGCGACCCGCCCAGCCCCCGGGCGTATTGCTGGATCTGTTCAATCATGGCATTGTTCCTTTCCGTGCCTGCCGCCGCGCGGCCGCTTTGTTCCGGGCCGAGGATAACCGCGCAGAACGTCAACAGCAGCAGTATGTTTTTGTTCAACCTGTTTGCCTAAGGCGGCATATAGCCGCAACCAAATTTCTCTTATCACCATTCGTTGTTCATGGCAGTGCGAATTTCGTTGGGAAAAGACGGCGGCGATACCGGCGCTACTCTGCGAAGTAGCTTCGCTACGTAGCACGAGCCGGCTTGCCGCGCTTGCATAGACACAAGTCTGATGCTTCGCGCGGCGCACCGGCATCCCTGCCCCGCGAGGCGGGGTAAACCGGTCTGGCCTTGTTTTTCCCAATCCCTCGACAAGCTCGGGAAGCGAAATTCGCCCTGCGACCATGCCGTCCAATCCGTCAGCAGACGGATTGGACGGAATAAGATTTGATGTGACTTTTGCCAAACCAAAGCCTTTTTTCAAAATGATCATTTTACACCCATCATTATTGGCTGAAATGAAGGTGTTCAAAAAGATCTCCGCAAAATTGTATCATATCTGAATGGAACTATCTAATAGCGCCTGAGCGCGCGTTCCATCACAATGATTTCGCGGCCGCGCGCAAGGTAAAGTGTGTCTTCCTGCACGAACACCCGGGCGATGGCCGGATCCCTTTTCCAAAGGGTTGCTACCTTTTCCCCCTTGGCCAAGTTCCATAGTTCTATGGCGCCGCTGACGCGGCAGAGAAACAGCCCGGGCCGCCCGGCGTAGGTTTCCACCCGGTCAGACAAGTACGGCTTAACCTGGTTGGAGAGACTGCGAAAGGCTTGCGGGAGCCGGTAAAAGTCTTCTATTGACGGATCTTTCAAGCGCGCGCCACCTGCCGCAAGGCAATAGGGCAATCCGCTGAAGTTTTCCGGCACTATCTTGCCGTAGACAGTCACCAGCCATGATTTATTTGTAAGCGGTCCGCGCACGGAGGCGGTTTCGGCCCCGGCCGGCAGTTGCGCCTTTTCCAGCACGGAGAGATCGCCGGCGCTTATGCACGCTATGACCGCCGCTGCGCGCCCGGGCTTGCACGAACGCTGGTCGCCGTGGACCGTGGTTCCGCACAAAAGCGTCCGCCCGGCGCGGTCAAGTGCGATGGATGTGATGGCCAGGCCGGGAATAATGTCGTGGCGGTGCCAGGAGCGGCCGGTGAGAGTGTCGTATTTTGTGAGCGTGCCGCCCAGCTTGCCGTAGGGCGCGTTGCATGCGTAAAAAATGTGGCGGCCGTCCATCGCGCCGGCCACCGGCCGCATGCCGTGCGGGGGGATTGCAACCACGTGCGGGTTTTCCGGGAAGCGCGCCGGCCTCGCCCAGTCGTATTCCATCAGCTGCGCGCCGGTATAGGCCGCCATGTAAGCGCGGTTCTTGATTTTCCATACCAGGTTCACCTGCCCGCCTCCGGGCGCGGCCCGGCCGCAGTCCTGGCCGCGGCCGGTCTTGAGATTGACCTCCCAGAAGCGCTGGGTGATGAAGTTCGTGCCCATGAGGTGCTCGCGGTCGAGCCGCAGGAGGCACTGCACCGGCCCGTATGAATCCGTGGCAAGGCGGCGCGAGCAGAGCAGCGCGCCATCGGAGGGCCGAACGCGGTAAAAGAAGCCGTACATGTTCACGCACGCCAGGTCGCCGCCGGCGGTCATGTTCACCATCTGGGGGTTCGCGTCCGGGAACGAAGCCACCTGGCGCAGGGCATTTCTGGAGAGGTTCCATTCGTGTATGTCGCAGTTGCCGTTGCCGGAGGAAGCCGCGCCGTAAATAAGCTTGCCGCGGCGGGCAAACCAGGTCATCTCCCTGGGTGGCTTTGGTCCGCCGGCTTCAAATTTGTCCTTGCGCGGATCGTACCAGCCATGGAACGGAACGTAGCGCCTTCCCTTATCATCCGCCACCATTTTATACATGCACGTCCCCGCCCCGTGCGCGTCAATGGTTTTCATGATGGTCCTGGCCCGGACCGTTTCGTTGGCCGGGTTCCAGCGGGTGAATACGAGCCCGGGCGTTGTCATGACGATCGTCCAGGTGCCGTCGCCGTTCGGGAAGCTGAAGCGCATGTAGAGGCCGTCGGAGGTGAAATCATTATGGATTTTGACTTGTTTCCTTTGCCTGGTGTCGAAAGAAAAGGCCTCAACCTTAGGCGGCGGATGCGCGGCGGCAAAGAGCTTGCCGGTGGGCTTGTCAAAGGCCATGCCGCTGAATGTCAGCGCGCCCCTGGCGCCGGTGGGGTAGGCGCGCAGATTTTTTTTGCGCAGTTCCAGGCGGGCGACCTTGTGCTGCAGGCCGCACAGCCAGAGCACGCCCTTTTTCTCGAGGACGGCACTGTAAAACCCGGGATATTGCTTCCCGAAGCGGTAAACGCGCTCTTGCCCCCACTCGCTGACCAGCACCCCCAGGCAGCCGGAGTGGTCGTTCCAGGACGAGGTCCAGAAAAGCTCCTGTCCTTGCGCGTTGCGGCCGGCGGCGATCAGGGGCGTATTGACGAGCGGATCGCGGCCCGCGGGCTGGGGGACCCGGAGGATCTTCCGATTGTATTTTGGCAAGGGCGGCAGGGTTGCATGCATGGCGTTCCTTTACCAGGCTGAAATGATCAAAGTACCTTTTGGCCTCAATTGTGTCGTACCGGCTTTTGAATGCAATAATATTCTGATTGATGTTCCTTGAATTAAACGGCGCTTTATGACATTTTCTTTGCGGTTTTTACCGTTTCACGGAAGCGTTCAATACAAGGGTTGCATGCAAATGGCGGAAATATCTTCCCTGGCCGTGTGGGCCGTCGTCATCGGGTCGGCCGTGCTAGGATTTTTCCTGGCGTGGTTCGCATACCCGCCGGCCATGAACGCCTGGCTGGCCGCCTTCCCGCGCAGCCCGTGGGCGGGTAGAATCCTGGCGGCCCTTGACATTGCCCTCGTGGCCTACCTGCTTCTTTCGGAAAAATTTGCCTGGGTGGATGCCCACCGCGAACTGGTCTTTCTGGCGGCACCGGCGGCCTACCTGCTGGTGGTTTTTTTCATGGATGAGCTCCTGGCGGTAAGGGCGTTGGGCGGGCTTTTCCTGCTGGTGCCTTTCTGGGTATTGAAAGCCGCTTTTGTGCACCCGGCCCCGGGCAGGCTCCTCATGACCGTTTTCGCCTACATCATGGTGATCAAGGGAATCGTTCTGGTCTGGAGCCCGTATGTTTACCGCAAGCAGCTCGATCGCGTTTTCAGGAGCGCCGCCCTCAGGAACTTCAGCCTGCTGGCCGGCGCGCTGCTTGGCCTGGCGATGATTGTCATGGGCCTGGCGGTTTATTGATAAAACAATGAAAACATTTACCGGCAAGCTGCAGAGCTCCCGCACGCACCCCGCCCCGAAAATCGAATATTACCCGGCGCAAGGAAGCCCCGATGGAACGGGGCTCGTCATCCTGCCCGGCGGAGGCTACGGCAGCCTGGCGCAGCACGAGGGCCGGGGATACGCCGATTATTTTTCAGCCCGCGGCATTGCATGTTTCGTTGTCACTTATCGGCTCGGAACACAAGGCCATCGCCATCCGGCCATGCTGGAGGATGCCCTGGCCGCGGTGGGCACGGTACGCAGCCGCTCTTCCGAGTTCGGGATAAGCCCGCGCCGGATCGGCATCATCGGCTCTTCCGCCGGCGGCCACCTGGCGGCGCATACGCTGGCCAGCTTCGGGCACTATCACCGCCTGGAAAAACTGCGGCCCGATTTCGGCATTCTCTGCTATCCGGTTGTCATGATGCGCGGAAAACACTGCCACCGCGGTTCGCGGATCAACCTGGTGGGCCGCAAGCCCTCCAAAAAGGCCATGGCGGAAATTTCCTGCATCAACCAGGTGTCGGCGCGCACGCCGCCGTGCTTCATCTGGCACACCGCCAACGACCCGGTCGTGCCGGTCGAGAACAGCATTTTGTTCGCCTCGGCCCTGAAAAAGAACGGCGTGCCCTTCGAGTTGCATGTCTACCGCGATGGCCCGCACGGGCTCGGGTTCAGGACGGAGCTGCCGTGGGGCGAAGAATGCCTGCGCTGGCTTAAGGAATTGTTCCCCGAGCGCTGATAAAAGTGGCAAGCGGCAAACAACCTGCGCGCATCCTCGTTTTCCGGGGCGGGGCCCTGGGCGATTTACTGCTGACCCTGCCGACCCTGGACGCGCTGCGCCGCCGTTTCCTGGGGGCGCAGATCGAACTTGTGGGCTACGAAAGGAGCGCCGTCATCGCCCTTGCCTCCGGCCTGGTTGACCGCCTCCGGTCGCTCGATTCCGCCCGCATGGCGCTTTATTTCCAAGACAGGGAAAAATTGCCGCCGGAGGAGCAGGAATATATCCGCTCGTTTGATCTCGTTATTTCCTTCATGCATGATCCCGGGAACGTATTGCTGAAAAACCTGGAGCAGGCCGGGGCACCGGAGGTTGTAGCCGTTTCCCCGCTTGTATCCGGAGGGCATGCCGCCGACCACTTCCTCGGTGCAATTGCGCCTGTCATTGGTCGTGGAATAGAAGAGCCAAAAACTTCTATAAAGACTATATCACACTTTATAAAGTGTGATTATGAGCGGCTCGTTCGGAGGAATCAATATTTATTGAAACGGACCTGCGCATTGAAGGAAAAGGCCTGTATGCGCATGTTTGCGGATAAGCATGCGCGCAAAACCGTTTCCGGGAAAGTGTCATACTTAATAAAGTGTGATTGTGAGCCAAAGGGAAAATATGACCTGTTCAGGCTGGCATGGCCGGACAAGTTGAAGGCCAAAGCCCGCCGGCGGATGGAAAAATTTCTCAGCGGCAAAAAAATGATCGTGATCCACCCGGGCAGCGGCAGCCCGGTAAAAAACTGGCCGGCGGAAAAATTCATCGAACTCGCAAAAAAAATAAATTCAGGCGCAAAATATAAGGCCGTCATCATGGGGGGCGAGGCCGATGAAAAGGCAATCGCCCCGATGCGCGAGTTGATGCCCGGGGAAAAGTTTATTATCAATGCCCCGCTCGCGAATGCGGCTTCGGTCATTGCCAGCGCGGCAGGATACGTCGGCAACGATTCCGGCATTACGCACATGGCCGCGCTCCTGGGCGTGCCGTCGGTCGCCCTTTTCGGCCCGACCGATCCGGCCGTCTGGGCGCCGCGCGGCGTAAACGTGGCGGTTATCTCGGGCAAAGGCGGCCGGCTGGATGCAATCGGTGTTGAAGAAGTATACGCCAGGATAATCGCGCTCATGGAGAAAATAAAACAGTAATCCTGTTGGAACCTATCTCAAAATTCGCTTGGGCATGGCAAAAGTGACTCTGTTCCAATGGAATGCGGCGGCGCATCTGGCAGAGCGGCGTTCTGCAAGCGGAGACATAGCGGTTGCTATGCCACCAGCTTGCACGCCTTGCTCTGCCAGCGCGACGCTCGCACCATGCTCCATGCCAATTTTGAGATAGGTTCTAATCATCACCTTCCGGATTTTATGCCTGAAACCGGACGGGAAGGTGCGTATTCCTGGATCAGCCCAGAGATACGCAGAGAAGGCCGGCCAGGATCATGAGCATGCCCAGTGCTTTCGGAACGGTTCCTTTTTCCTTGAGGATCAGCATTCCGGCGAAAAAGCCGATCGGCAGGCTCATCTGGCGGAAAGCCTGGATGTAGCTGACATTGGTGACGTAACCCATGGCGAGCAGAACCAGCGCGTAGGCGGTCGAACTGCACACGCCCGCCATGACCGGATACAGGGTGCGGCAGAACATTTTTTTGAAAAGCGCCCGTTCCATCCGGTTGCCGGCCACCACGAGCAGCTCTCCGACCGTAAGCCCGAACTCTATCAGGAACAGATATCCGAGCGTGTCCGGAATGCTGATGCGTCCCGCGGCTTCGCGGACTATCTTGAGGGCGCTGCTGTCGAAAATGGTGTACAGGGTGGTTCCGATCGCCCCCAGTAGAATAAAGCCGATGACCGAACTGAAGTAGCGTTTCGGAGAAAAGTCTGAAAACTTCTTGAGGGGCATCAGAAAACATCCCGCCGTAATAAGCACCATTCCGGAAAGAGCGATTTTTCCGGGTGCTTTACCGAGCCCGAAAATGATCGTTACGGCGGCGATCATCAGCACCGGAAGCGCGCGGACCACAGGATAAACAAGGGAGATGTCGCTCCAGCGGTAGGCCCGTGCCAGCCCGAGGACGTAAAGCACTTCTCCGATGATGCTGGCAAAGAGAAGCACGTGAAATTTCAACGGGAGTTCCGTCAGATGAATGTCGGAAACCAGGAAGAACGGAAACCAGATCACGGCAGCCGTCGCCGACATCAGGGCATAGAAAGCCATCGAGGGCTTCGTGCTCTTGGAGATCATGTTCCAGGCCACGTGGAGGAACACGGAAAGGAAAATCAGTGCGAACGCAATAAAAGACATCTTACCGCTTCCTGAAACTTTCTTCGCGAAAAGAGAGGGTTCTTCCCTTGAGCGACTTCAACGCGGTTTCCGCCTGGAGATCGCCCGCCAGGCGGGCCAGCATCAGGGAGCCTTCCGGCTCGCAGAGGTTCTCCTGGACCGGAAAATATTCGCGCAGCAGAAAATCCGCGTATTTGACCATCCGGAAGTCTCCGTACAGGCTGGGAAGTTCCCCGCCGTAGCGGCAGACGGCCACCGAGCGGAAGCCCCGGACCGCCTCCGCGATGGACGGCAGGCTGTTTTCCGCGGAGAATACGATCGTGAAGTTCCAGTCGAAAAGATCCCGGTCCGAACTGTCGGTGAAGGTTTTGTCTTTGCCTTCCTCGAACTTGCTGGTGCCGTGCGAGTCGCTCAGGCCGACCACGGGGAAACGGTTCCCCCGTGAAAGCTCTTCCGTCCAGCGCGCCACCTGGTAGTTGTTGGAGCGGGACTGGTGCTTGTAAAATCCGCCGATCAGCTCGAATGCATCAAACTTGCGGCGCCGTAATATGGCCGAAGTCAGAGCTTCGCAAATGACGTTCCGGGTCGTGTACCAGTAGGGATGGCAGAAGACTGCGAGACCGCCGTTTTCGCGGATGCGGTCGAAAACCAGTTCCGAAGCGGCCACGGCAAAAGAATCCAGGCCGGTCTCCATCGGGGGCAGCGCGGATTGGATGGCCCGGACCTCGCGGCGGTATTTCTCCTCGTCGGCGCGGCACAGGGCGTTGATGCTGCATGAAGCGCCGAAATTGATGATGTGAACCGGGTTGCCGGGCGAGTGAACCTCTTCTCCCGGATAGAGCTGGAAATCGAGGTCGCATCCTTTCCAGTAATTGATTGCTTCGAGCGAAGGCTCATATTTCCCATGGTCGCTGATGGCGATGAAGTCAAACCCGTGCTGGCGGTAGCGGGCGGCGACATAGGCGGGACATTCCCTGCCGTCCGAGCGGGTGGTATGGATATGGAAATCTCCCTTGAAGGGGCGGACCGCATACAGATCTTCCTTCAGCGAATAAATGCGGAATTCCAGGATTGTTTTAGCGGCCGGATCTTTTTCGCCGGCGATCTCCGCGGTGATGATCTGTTCCTGTTCTCCGGCAAAGAAGCCGTTCACAACCAGCACGCCGTCATCGAGCCGCCATTCAAGGGGGTGGCGGGTGCTTTCGCTCCCGCCCAGGTTCCGGTGTGAGCCGCCGGGATAGTATCCGTCCACGGGAACGGCGAAGACGTCCAGCCGTTCGGGTTTTGGAAATGCGGCGTGTTCGAAACGGGGGCGAATCCGGATTTCGGACTTTTTGTCGGCGGGCACCATTCTCGGAAAAACATCATAGTAATTCATGTTTTGCATTTCTCCCGGGACGATGTCGATGAAATATTAAAAGCGCGTAATGTTATACAACAACCGGTTTGAATTCCGCTGAGTTTCCATCGTGAGGGCACCCCCTTCAGACCGGTTCCAGCGGGAGGGGGAATGGCCGTCGCGGGATCGCGGAGAGCTCCCATGCAGCTTTTCCAGTATTTCTTTCCGCTCCCGCAAGGGCATGAGGCATTACGGCCGATGGTGCTCATCGCGGGAATCCTTCCAGCACGCCTCGGGCATGAAGAGCGATGGGGCCGCGGACGTCGCTGGCGAAGGTTTCGAGTGCCTTGCGGGCCAGGCCTTCGTGGTCGCCGCAGTGGAAGAGGCTGCGCGCCAGCTCCAGGGGCAGGAAGCCGCAGAGGCCGGTGAAGGATCTCAGTGTGCGCCGGGCATCATCGAGCGTGAGCGCCGCGCCCGCCGTGCCGCCGGCTTTCTTCAGTTCCGCGGCCAGGGCGGGAGCCGCCCCGTGGTCACCCAGCGCCTCGAGCGCAAGTGCGATGCAGTAAATGTGCGAGGGCCGGGCATCCGGTGTGCGGCCGAGCAATTCCAGTTTTTCTAGGATCGGCTTCAAGGCGCGCGGGTCGCGGGTTGCCCCCAGGGCCAGCAGGTAGCTGTCCAGCCAGGTCATGCGCGGATAATAGTAGCCGATGTCCTTGCCCTCGAAATCCCGGAATGATCTCACGGCCTCGATCAGCACGTCGGCGCCGGCGGAGTCTCCCATCATGCCCAGCACGTGGGCGCAACGCAGCCGGCCCTCGGGCGCAGGAGTGTTTTTTATGGCCTTACGCAGGAGAGGAAGCGAACGCTCCGGGGAAGCCATGATCGGGCCGAGCCGGGAATAGTCTTTATCCCTGAGCGTTTGGACAGCCTCGCGGACCGCGGCGGGGGGGAGAGGAAAGGAATCCGGCTGGCCGGCGCGCTCGGGCGGGATGCAGCCTTTTGCCACGAGCCGGGCCTGGAGCGAGGGGAAATCGATGCAGCGCGGGCTCAGGCCGGCTTTCGCGGCCATGGCCGCGGCCAGCCCCGCAGCGTACCCCTGGTTCTGCATATCGGGCTGCATGCGGATGGCGGGCATGGCATCCGCATCCGCGCTGCACGCCAGGCCGGTCACCAGGATGCCCTCCAAACCCCTGGGAAGCAGGCAGCGATAGGGCACGCAGGTGATGCCGCCGGCGAAGTTGTTGATCCGGTAGTAGGGGTGAATCGGCTCGCTGTGCTTGTCCAAGGTTCCGCTGGAGGCCAGGTTGATCGTGTCCGGGAACGTGCGGGAGTTGACGACGTCCATGGGGGTGAGCGTGTAGTCGCCCACGATGCGGCGCCGCTCGCGCGTATCGGGCAGCTGCCCGAGGTCGTAGGCGTTGCCGTTCAGGCGGCGGGCCACGACGAAAAGGGTCCAGCGATCGAGCAGGTCGGCGTCGTTGGAGAAGGTCCAGTCGGAGTTGAGATAGCTCGCCCCGAGTTCGCGGCGGGGAAGGCCCGCCTGCTGGATGCCGAATTCGACCGCGCTGCCGAACAGGCACCCGGCGCCGGCGGCCGCCGCAATGTCGGCGTTGCCGGTGGCGTCGATCACCGCGCGGGCTTTGAGCGCGCCGCGGCCATGGGGCGTGGCCACGACCACGCCCGCCACGCGGCCGGCTTCCACCAGGGCGCCGGCGCCCTGCGCGCCGAACCAGATTTCGCCGCCGGCCTTGCGGATCTCGGTCCGCAGCCATTCCATTTTTCCGGCCGCGTAGGCGGCCGCCCCCTGGGCCGCGAGACCCTTATCCAGTTCCCTGGTAAAGCCATTCATGTAACCGTAGCAGTAGCAGCCGATCTGGCCGGCGGTGGCCACGCCGCCCAGGCCGGGAAGGTTCTCAATGACGAGCGTCCGGGCGCCGTTGCGCGCGGCGCCGATCGCGGCGCAGGCGCCGCTGGTGCCGCCGCCCGCCACCACCACGTCGTATTCTCCCCACACGGGAAGCGATCGCGGTGGAAGGCGGAGCCGGGCCTTATCGTCGCTCCAAGGCCGCGCGCCATGAAGGAGTTCGCGCGTTTCGAGTCCACCCCGGGGCTCCGGCGGCGGCTTCTTCCATGCGGGCTGCGCAGGCGTGAGAGCCTTGGCCTCCAGCGCGGCTGCCTCGCCAACCCGGCTTCCCAGTGCCATGAAGTCGATTGGTCTGAGCAGCTTGCCGGCAGCTTCCCGGGAGAGGTCGGCGCAGGCGCCCAGAACGAAAAGACGTTCCACGCCCCGTGGGCGGCAGGCATCCAGGTCGAACTGACCGGCGCCGGACCACGCGCCGGAAAGCGTCTTCCTGCACCGGACAGGATCGGGCGGGACCTGAAACAGCCGCTCCGAATCGTCGAGCTGGCCGGGGTGGAACGTGAGGTCCCTCGCGCGTTGCTCGGCTTCCGCGAACGAGGCGAAAGACGCATCCTGCATGGGAAGGCTCAGGTGGTATTCAAGCACGTCCTCGATCTGCCTCCGGGCTTCCTTGTTCTGATGCTCCCATGCCTTGATCGCGGGCAGGCCGCCCAGAGGGAACTGCAGCGGCACGCGGCGCACCTGCTGGCCGGCCTCCGTGCGCGGCTCTCCGCCCACCACAATCCGGGTGAACGCCTGAAGCCCGGCCGGGTAGGGGGCGGCCTCGGCGCCGGCCAGGCGGGCGACGTGGGCCCGGTCGGTGGCGTCAATAACGATCCGGGCCAGGATAGCCTGGCGCCCGGCGCGATTGACCACCTCGACGCCCCTCATGCCGCCGGAGGCGTCCTGGAGGGCAGCCACTGCGGTGCACTCATAAAGGAATGGGATTCCAGCCTCAATCAGGGCGTCCTCCAGCACGCGCTTTACCTGCATGGGGGTCACGTTGCGAACCCGGCCGGGCTTGCCCTGCCAGTTTCGGGGGGGCAGGAGCTGCGCCTGGCCCAGAAGGATGCGCCGGGCGCCGGGCGCGGGCACGAGGCTGATCCGGACGTGACGGGCATTCGCGCCGACGGGGCAGCGCATGACGAGCGCCTCTTCCACGTAGTCCCGCTTCCCGAGTTCGGCGTTGAGGAACCGGCCCCGTGGCGTCCAGACGGCCTTGTCCGGACTCGTCTCGATCTCGACCGACTCGACTCCGAAGTCGCCCGCGGCCTGGTGCAGCATGAGCCGGACTTCCCCGATGGATTCGTCCTGGTCCAGGGAGGCCGTGATCGTGACCGGCCCGTCGAACTGCAGGCTGTGCCCGAAGGCATGGCCCCAGAGCCCATCGTTGATTTCCACCCGCACGAAGTCGTCCTTGTGGATGGCTTTGGCCGGGCGGGACGTTTCGCAGGCGAAAGCCAGCCCGCGCCGCTCGAGGGGCGGGGCGAACATTTTTTTCGCGAGGGCAGACTCCGGCTCTTCGCCGGGCTCCAGCCAGGGCCGGCCGGTGGCGCAGAGGTCCTCGCCGAGGTAGGCGTGCGCAGCGGCCAGGAAGACGCGGGCTCCTTTTTCCCGGGCCGCGAGGGCGGCCGTCACGGCGGCCGTGGTGCCGCCGCAAATGAGAACGTCGGCCTCGCGCAGGACGGGTATGTCCCGGCCGGATTCGATGATCTCCATTGTCAGGCTTCCTTGGCAAGCGTTTGGATACGGATTTCCAAGGAAGATACCGCGGCGGGCGGGGATGTCAACGCAACAGTTAAGGCGCAAACAACATTATCGATCACTGCTGTTATTCCTATGGTCACACTGTAGCAATGGCGCTCAGGTATATTGCGGTGCGTTGCCGCAGCGGCAGAGAATTGATGCGCCCGGGTGAAAGACTGATAAAATATTCGCTGGAGTGATTGATAATTCTTGTATATTGAAAGACCGTTGAAAAAGATAAATTTAAACCGGAAGACGGCTCGGCAGGGACGCCTCGCGCGGCGGTTATCGCGGGAAAAGGCGGCCGGCCGGATGCAGTTGAAGTTGAAAAGAGTTATGAGAAAATAAAGGCGCCTGTAATGGCGGTTAAAAATGAAAAATAATGAAGTCCTGGTCATGTTCACGATGGATGTCGAGCCGGCCGCGAAAAGCGACGGCAGAACTTCCGGCCCGAAAAACGACGCGGAAGGCGCGCGCAACGTACTGGCCTACACGGATGTCCTCGCCGGGTACGGGCTCAAGCCGACTTTCTTTGTCCATCCCGAGCTGGGCGCAACCCAGGCAAAGCTGTTCCGGGCGCTTAAAAAACGCGGCGCCGGCCTTGGGCTCCATCTGCATGCGGTTAAATTAGCCGGCCTGAAGTGCGGCTGCGAGCTCGGGGGGCTTGGGCGCGAAAAGCAGAAAAAGATCATCGGACGGGCGGCGGGCATGTTCGCAAAATATTTCGGGTTCAGTCCGCGGATCTTCCGCCCGGGCTGCTTCTCGGCCAATGACAGCACGTACTCCGTCCTGGAAGAGCTCGGCTTTGAGGGCGGGAGCGTTTGCATTCCCGGCCGGATATGGCCCGGGCGCTTTTGCGTCTGGGCCGGGGCCGACCCGTATCCGCGCTTTGCGCACTCCTCGTTCCGCCAGGCGGCCGGCGATTTGAATTTTGTCGAGATACCGCTTTCGGTGGACAGGATCGGCGGGCTAAAGGAGCATGCGCTCGGGTTCCGGTATTATGCCGATTTGCGCCCGGGAGGGGTCTACCGTGAGTCCGAGGATTCCGGCAGGGATCATCGCCTGATCTTGCGGCACATCATCCGCCAGCTGGCGGCGGACAAGCCCCTCCTGAAAACCATCGTCATTGACGTCCACAACGACCGCAATTTCACGGATCTTTCAACGGCGCCGGCCCGGCAGCTGCGCGTGGTGCTGGATTCCCTCGCCCCGGAACTGGCCAAAATAAATTGCCGGCCGGTTAGCGCAGCCTTCGATGAGGCGATCCGCATTTTCCGGCGGCTGAAGCATGATGCACGTTGATGGTCGTTTTTTTTTCAGTCCGGTCCTGCTTGCCAATGATTGGTCTTGTGTATATCCTCTGCCAATTATGCAACAAACATGGCAGAAAAACATATCCGACCTGGCGCGCGAGCTTGACTGCGATGTTTCATCCGGCCTGAGCCAGGCCGGGGCGGAGCAGCGCCTGGCCAAGCACGGCAAAAACCAGCTCCAGGAGGGCAAAAAGTCCGGGCCCTGGGCGTTGTTCTTTGCCCAGTTCAACAACTTCATCATCTGGGTCCTGATCGCGGCCGGCATCATTTCCGGCGTGATGGGCGAGGTGGTGGATACCCTCGCGATCGTCGGCATCGTCATCCTGAACGCTGTCCTGGGCTTTGTTCAGGAATACCGGGCCGAAAAGGCCCTGGCCGCCCTGCGCCGCATGGCGAGCCCCTCCTCCAAGGTCCTGCGCGGCGGCGAGCTGCGCATGGTGCCTTCCGCGGACATAGTTCCCGGCGACATCGTTGAAGTCGAGGCCGGAGACAACGTCCCGGCCGACGGTCGGATGGTGTCCCTGACCGCAAACTTCGGCGTGGAGGAAGCCAGCCTGACGGGCGAATCGGTGCCGGTGGCCAAGGAAAGCGAGGCGCTGCCCGAGGCCGAGCTGCCCATTGGCGAGCGCGAGAACATGCTCTTCATGGGCACTTCCATCGTCAGCGGCCGCGGCCGGGCGATTGTGACGGGCACGGGCATGGCGACCGAGCTGGGTAAGATCGCCGGCATGCTCCAGGAGCCGAAAACGGAAACCACCCCCCTCCAGAGAAAGCTCGCGCGCTTCGGCAAGTTCATCGTTAAGGTCTGTGCGGCGCTCGTAACCCTCGTGTTTATTTTGCAGTGGGCACGCGGCGGGGACCTGTTTGACTCTTTCCTGATGGCGGTCAGCTTGGCCGTGGCCGCCATCCCCGAAGGCCTGCCGGCGGTGGTGACCGTCGCCCTGGCGCTCGGGGTCCAGCGCATGGTCAGGCGCCACGTTCTCATCCGCAAGCTGCCCTCGGTGGAAACGTTGGGCTGCGCCACCGTGATCTGCTCCGACAAGACCGGCACCCTCACCAGGAACGAGATGACAGTCCGGGAAATGTATGCCGGCGGTCGGCTCTTCGAGGTGAGCGGCACCGGCTACCAGCCCTCGGGTTCTTTTGCCTCCGATGGCCGCGCGGCCGATCCGGCGGCATTTCCGGAGCTGATAGAGGCCCTGCGCTGCGGCGTGTTGTGCAACACGGCCGCCCTGCGGGAGGAGGGCGGCCAGTGGAAAATAGTCGGCGACCCGACCGAGGCCGCCCTCCTGGCCTGCGCCGGCAAGGCCGGCCTGCGCAAGGAAGAGTTCGATAAAACATATCCGCTCGTGGAAGAGCTGCCTTTCGATTCGAAGCGCAAGATGATGAGCATGATCCGCCGCACGCCGGAGGGCAAGATTATCGCGTTTGTAAAGGGCGCGCCCGACATCCTCCTTTCCCGCTGTTCCCGTTGCCTGGGCCCGGCCGGCATAAAAAACATTGCGCCCCAGGATGCGGAAAATGTTTTAAAGATGAACGAGAGCATGGCCGGCAAGGCCCTCCGCGTCCTGGCGGTGGCCTTCCGGGAGCTGGATGGCTTGCCGGATGAAATTTCAGCCGACCGGGTCGAAAGCGGCCTGACCTTCGCCGGCCTGACGGCGATGATCGATCCCCCGCGCGAGGAAGCGCGCGAGGCGATGGGCAAATGCAAGACTGCCGGCATCCGGGCGGTGATGATCACGGGCGACCACAAGAACACGGCCGTGGCCATCGGGCGCGAGCTGGGGCTCATGTCCGGCGACTCCCTGGCCCTCTCGGGCGAGGAACTCTCCGCCCTGGACGACGCCGCGCTCGAGCGGGATGTGGAAAAGATATCGGTCTACGCGCGCGTGGCGCCGGAGCACAAGCTGCGGATCGTAAACGCCTGGCGCAAGAAGGGCGAAATTGTCGCCATGACCGGCGACGGCGTCAACGACGCCCCCGCCATCAAGGCGGCCGATATCGGCGTGGCGATGGGCATAACCGGCACGGACGTGACCAAGGAAGTCTCCGACATGATCGTCACGGACGACAACTTTGCCTCGATTGTGGCCGCGGTGGAGGAGGGGCGGGGGATTTATGACAACATCCTGAAGTTCGTCCACTACCTGCTTTCATGCAACGCCGGGGAAATATTCGTCATGTTCCTGGCCTCCCTGGCCGGCCTGCCGCTGCCGCTGCTGCCGATTCACATCCTCTGGGTGAACCTGGTCACGGACGGCTTCCCGGCGATTGCGCTGGGCATGGACCCGGTTGACAGGGGCATCATGAACCGCCCGCCGCGCGCCCCGGATGAGCCGGTGGTCGGGCGCAGGAACGGGGCGCTCATGATTTTTCAGGGGCTGTTCATAGCGGCCTGCACGCTTTTCACGTTCGGCTTCGTTCTGTACTTTGAGAAAGAGACAATAGATGACGCGCGCACCGCGGCCTTCATGGTCCTGGCCTGCTCCCAGCTCTTTCACTCCTTCAACTGCCGGAGCAACACGGAGTCCATATTCAAGCTCGGTTTCCTCTCCAATCCCAAGCTCCTGCTGGCGGTCGGGGTATCGTTCTTCCTGCAGGTGTTCATCACCGAGCTGCCCTTCAGCCACGCGGTCTTCAAGACCACTGACCTCGGCTGGCACGACTGGGGGCTGATCCTTATGGTTTCTTCGTTCCCGCTGTGGGCGATGGAAATTTACAAGCTCGCCCGGCGGCTGGCGCGGAAATGACAACGGGAGCGCCACGCAGCTCGCGGCGCTCCCGTTGCTTTCAATTCCTGCCAGCGCTCTCTTATTCTTCCGCCTGCTTGGCCGGCAAAACGGTCACACCGCGCTCTATTTCGCCGGGGTGCTCCGCCACGACTTCAAGGCCGGGATGGCCGCCGACCGAGAAATCAAACACGGTCCAGCTGTCGCCGGTTTCGGCCAGGTACTGGGAGGAGGAGCCGATTAGCTGGCCGTATTTGTATATCTGCACCGTGGCCGTCGTGCCGCCCTGGCCGTGGTCGCTGTAGTAATGGACCCAGAAGCGGTAATCGCCCGGGGTGATTGCCTTATCGATCGTAAGGTTTTCCTCGACGCATGAGGATATGCAGTCGCGGTCAAGGGAGGGATCGTCGCTCGGGTCCCCGGCCACGCCCCAGTCCGGATTGCGATTGCCATAGTAGCAGTCCGACCCGCTCGGCGGGCTAAGGTGCAGGTCAACATCGGTCCCGATCTTGTCCCAGGTCAGGCGAACATGGTAGGCTTTCAACTTGAAGGTCTGGACGTTGCTGACGAACTTGCCAAGCCCCGAGGCGTTGGGCATGCGCGGGTTGATGGAGTTGTAGCCCGTCACTGCCCACTCGAATTCGCCCCGCGAATTTGCCAGCGAGGCGATGGCTTGCCAATCGGCGTCCGTGAAAGTGTACTTGGTGTCCGCGATGTTTTCCTTGATGCCGATCAGCTCCGTAAAGTTGTTTTTCGCGATGATCAGGTCGAACTTGTCGTGCTGGTAGCCCGCGGTCGGGTCGCCGTTGGACGTCCAGGTGAATTGCGGCGAAACTACGCTGGAGACCACCGTTCCCTCGGCCGGAGAGCTGAGTTCCGGGCCGACATTGTTCAGGGCGAAAACGGGCGAAAAGAAAAGGATGGTGGCGACGTTGTAGCCCGCAATGGCGCAGAGAGAGTTGTAAAACTTGCCGACATCATCCATGTTGCCCGTATTGAGAATATTCCATAGTTGCTTTACGCTGATATTGACATAGTCCTTGGACTTTCCGTCAACGGAGGTGTCAACGTCGGCGTCGCAGATATCGTAGAGTACGCCGGAAATTGAGCGCTCGCAGGCATATCCCTGCCCTTTGCCGGTAATGCCGGTGTTGGTGAATGTTTCCAGGTCATCGGCCACGTTGGCATCTTCGGTATCGTGGTAAGTCCTGTCGCCGGAATTGGGGACGCCGGGTAATGCGAACAGGTTCTGGGTGGGCTTGATCTGCGCCATGATTTCATAAAATGTTGCCCAGCCCTCGGACCAGGCCAGCAGAACACCCTTTTCCTTGCCGCGGGAGGGGATGGCCGAGTTGCCGTCATGGAATCCGCCGGGACTGTTGTCAATGTCCGTGGAAGCGCCCCTGATCGCCAGGTAGTGGCCGTATTCATGCCCGATCACGTCCCAATCCAGGCAATCCGCGCGGAGGATCCCGATGCTTTCGGGAGACTCATTGCTGTAGAAGGCCGTAGAGCGCGGCATGATGACCGGTATTTTAGGCATAAGGCTGAAATTCCGCAGGAAACACGCTTCGGCCGCAAACTGCAGCATTGCGTCCAGGACGGAAAAGCGCCGGGCATTGTCGTCATCGGTGGTGCTGCCGGGCACGGGCGTGCCGGTGGTCAAAGAGACCGTGAGCGTCGAGCCGGCGAAATCGGTATTCTCCGCCGATTGCATGTAATAAACGGTGTTTATGGCATCTCCCACGCTGGCCACGGCGTCGTTCATGATGGCGCAGTAAACCCGCACTTTAATGTCCGGCCCGCTGTCGGCGTCGCCGCCGGAGCAGGCGATCGAATAAGATCCGTCCGCCAGCGTGTTGCCCTGGCCCATGACTTCGTCGGTGCCGCCCGGGTTCATGTTTAAGACCTTGATCTTGGCGAAGCGGATTGGATGCTCCGTGCCGGCGGAGTCCTTGTATTTCATGACGCCGGAGACCCGCACAGAAATGGAATTTCCGAGCAGCGCCTGCGGTTTTGCGGGTGCGGCGGGCTTTTCATTTTGATCCGCCGGCTTCTGCAGGAACGGCGGCACGGGGTCCGGGGTGCCCGCCGGCGCCGGAGTTTTCGTCTCAATGCCGCTCAAGCCCCTCAGTTGGTTCTGCTCGGCCGGTGTTTTGGCCCGCTTCAGATCCATGGTGCTGAAGTCTTCCATGGAGGCTGTAACGCCGCCTTCACTGGCAATCACGTTGAAGTTTGCCGTGGCGGATGAAAAAGACTGCGACTCGTCCGGGTCAAAGGCGGCGTTAATCTTGATCGTGTAGCGCCCGGTGTTTTTCAGCATTACTTTGAGCGTCATCTCGCGCTTTTCGCCGGCGTTGAGGGCGCCTTTCCATTCGAGCGCTCCGCTGACCAGCGTAACCTCGCCCGGCAGGGCCACTTTTACCGCCAGGTTGGCGTAAGACATGGTTGTGGTCAAGGTGACGCGCAAAGTCTCGGTTTTGTTGAGCTCCGGGCTGGCGCTTTCGAAAGCTGCCGTCATGGTAAGAGGCGGCGTAGGCTTGGCCATAACCTGACAGGGCAGCATCATGGCCGCGCAAAGAAACGCGGCCAGGTATTTCATGGCATTCTCGGAATGAAAAGTTCTCATTATACTCCTCCTTATGTTATTGACCGGACATTTCTCAGCGCAGGCCGTTTCTTATATCTTTAAAATATATCATCTTATGCCTTTTAATCAACATAATTATTAACGCCCATATGTAATTGTGGCGGGAAACGCAAAACCATGCATTTAAATTTTGTATTTTTTTTATGCTGGCGGCGTCCGGATGAAGCCGGCGGCATGGTTATTCAACGCGTACCGTGGCTTTTTTGTACAGGATCGGCCCGGCCGGATTCAGGATTCCGTCCATGGGGTAATCCACGGCAAACCAGAAATCGTAGGTGCCGCCGGAAGGAATGAAGCCGGAAAGCACCGGTGTTGCGGGCAGGTTGAACAGCGGTCCCTGGTATGCGGGGCGGCACTGGCCAAGGTCTCCGCTGAAAAGCTCCCACTGCATGGAGCTATTCAGGTAATACCATGCGCCTGAGTGTGCGAAGGCAATGACCCACCAGTCGACCTCGGCCCCGGCGTCAATCCGACTTTTCGGTTTCTTCAGACCATCAGCCGGGGTGGGGTGAAAAATATTCCTGCGGCATCTTGAGAATCCCTAAAAACAGAAACAGGACAATTACGGCCGTGTATGCTATTGAAATCAAGAGGTCTTGCGCCATCATAATCCAGAAACGGTTTTTGGTCCCGCCGGTCCCGCCCGGCGCCAGGCCCTTGTGCAGCATGATAAGGCCCGCGATGTTGGTGGCCCAGTAGGAAAAAACCAGTGCGCCGGCGAATAGCCGGCTGTCAAGGAGGCTTGCGGCCCACGCCATGCCGTAGGCGATCGGCAAGTTCACGTAAAGGTCGTTCCACCAGGAAAGCGGCGACAGAAAATACCCCGCCGTCGCCAAAAAGCCTTTCCTTATGACCGTTTTCAAATTCATGTAAATCCGTTGCTAAGCCGCCATCGCCCGGCGATATTTATGTTCCAAAAAAATGTCCGTTGCGGCTGTTCGTTCATCTGGTTGCGCCGATAACCCGGCCGGCATGATATCCGCGTGGCGCGTTCCAATAAAGATTAAAATTATCGTTGATTTTGAATTCTGCGGCAGATACTATCCTCCCCGTTATTGCTGCAAATTCACGGCGAGATAGCTCAGTTGGTAGAGCAGCGGACTGCCACGTCAGTCCCGCCCGCATCGCGGAGCGGGACTAAGTGGTCACTTGCCCTGAAGGGAATTCCTTCAGGGCGACGTGAAAAATCCGCATAAAGTTTGAGTTTTTTGCAGTATGCCTTTTGGAAATATGGCGAGATAGCTCAGTTGGTAGAGCAGCGGACTGAAAATCCGCGTGTCGTCGGTTCGATTCCGACTCTCGCCACCCCCCTACGCCAAAGCGCTTCGGGGGGCAGGCTCCTCCTTTGTCCCGAGGCACTTCCGTGCTCGGGACTACGGATGGCAAGCCCTCTTTCCAGCACAGTCACTTTCAAGGTCTTTGCGATCCAATATCATGAATAATCGTTCGTGGAAAAACGCTTATGATTTTTACTTCGGCGTCCATCATTCACGCCAAGGCCGTCAGGCCGGCTCGTAGTAGTCTTCGTGTTTGGGCACGATGGAGGGCACCAGGAAGAGCATCAGCAGGAAGAAGGTCTGCAGCGCCGCAAAGAAGAGGAAGAGCGTCTGGTAGCTGCTGAAGGTCAGGCCCCACTTGCCCCAGTGCGGCGCCAGCACCCCGGCACCGAGGATGAGCGAGGTGGCAAACCGGCTGGAGGCGGTGCCGATGGAGCTGAAGGTGGCCAGGTAGGCCGAGGACATCGTTTTGTTGCCCGGCCGGGCCAGCGCCATGAGCTCGATCGAGTAGCAGCACATGCAGTTCGCGGCCCAGAATCCGAGCAGGAAGCTGATCACGCCGATGATGATGTAGAAGCCAGCCATCCACGGCCCGAAGAAGAAAAGCCCGAAGCCGCCCAGGGCGTAAAACACGTGGCCCGCGGGCTGGATGACGCGCACCCCGAAGCGCCGCAAAAGCCGGGCCGTGAGCAGGTAGCCGCATATCATTCCGCCCATGTAGGCCACCGAAATCCATTGCACAACCTCGGCATTGGCCCTGATCTCGTTCTTCAGGTAAATCAGCGTCAGCGGAACCAGCGAGCTGAACGCCAGCGTCAGGCAGCAGGAATAGATGGCCCAGCCGGTCAGGGGCCCGTTCCGGATCGAGACCGCCAGCGATTTCTTTATGTCGAGCGCGCCGCGCTCCTTGTCATTCACCGGCAGGCGGTCCAGGCAGTATTTCCGCCCGAGCAGCATCAGGCCGGTTATCGCGATGACCAGCTGCATCGCCCATGCCGGCGGATTTTTACCGAGCGCCATGCTCAGGATGAAAAAGCTGGCGGCGGTCAGCGAGAGGTAGGAAAAGCGCATGGTCCCGAAAAACCCGCCGCGCTCAGCCGGCAGGAGGATGTTGTCCAGCACCGCGTACCACGTCACACCGAAAAGCGGGCGGGACAGGCAGTAAACCAGGCAGCCGGTCAGCACCAGGTATCTGTCCGCGGGCGCTCCCGCGATGGGCGCCGCCGCCATCAGCAGGTAGCCGGCGCAGCCGATGTGGCATGATAGCGTGTAGGCGCGCCTCAGGCCGATGCGGTCGGCGATGCCGGCGCTGGGGATGGTAAGGAAAATGGCCGCCAGGGCCGTCAGGGCGGTGGAGAGCATGCTCATGGTGGCGCTGCCGCCCAGCATGGTGATGTAGAGGATGATGATGGCGCTGGAATCGAGCATCACCTCGGAAAAACATCCGAACCAGGTCGAGGCGTAGGCGTAAAACCGGCCGCGCCGGCGCTCATATTCGCCAAGGCGGGCGGCGAAGGGCGCGGCGTGTGAAAAAGAATTCATTTTCCCCGGGTTTGTTTGTGTTTGCCTTTTGTGAACGTGCCGGCCAGTATTCCACCCGGCCGGCCGTTTGTCAAAATAATCTCCTGTCACAATGTATGGTTTTTTGATATTGGTCCACCATTGTATCCAACCATAATTCCACAAAAGGAGAATCCCGTGAAAAAATGTTACGCCTTGCGGCTGTCGGCAGGAACGGTTTGTACCGCGCTGCTGACCTTGATGCCATCAGTTGCTTCGCCTTCCGACGGGCAAGCCATCCGCTTGCGGAATGCAGTCATTGATACTTCAGTCTTTGCCAGGCAGGCCCGGGCCGGCGCCCTTGGCGCCCAGGATAAAATTTCCGCTGAGGCCTGGAACGCATTCGGCCAGGCCGCCGATTCAACCGTGAGCCGGCCTTTCATCATCCAGTTTGCCGGGCCAGTCTTGCAGGAATGGAAGCGGGCGGTGGAGCAAACCGGCGCGCGCCTGGGCGGCTATTTGCCGGATAACGCCTTTATCGCGGAAATGAACCCTGATCAGCTTGGAAGGGCGGCGGCCCTGGACTGCGTCCAGTGGGTAGGTCCGTTCAAGCCCGAATACAAAACGGATCCTGAGCTGGGCCGGCGTTTTGCCGCGGCGCTCCGGGCGGGCAGCGCTGAATCCGGCCAGTCCGATGTTTTTACCATCCAGACTTTTTCAGCCGGGCATGCTTCCGCAGTCCGCGCTGCCGTCATTGCCCGGGGCGGCAAGGTTGTGGCGGTTGCCTTCGCAGGCCGGCGCGCCCTTGTCCGCGCCGTAATGGCGGCCGCCTCCGCTGCGGAACTCGTCAGCCTGCCGGAAGTTGAGTTTGTGGAGGCCTATGTCGCTCCGCAGCCGTGCAATGATGTCGCCACGGACGGCGAGCACATGAACGTGCAGGTCCTCTGGACCAACCATAACCTCACCGGCGCCGGGCAGATTGTCGCCGTGGCAGACACAGGGCTTGATACGGGCAACATAAACACCATCCACCCGGATTTCAGCAATCGCGTTGTGGCCGCCTTCGCCCTCGGCCGTCCGGATGACTGGTCCGATTCAACCGCCAACAACAAGGGCGGGCACGGCACGCACGTGGCCGGCTCCGTGCTGGGCAGCGGCGCGGCCTGGAGCAACGGCCTGTTCCGCGGCTGCGCCTATGGGGCATCGCTGGTCTTCCAGAGCGTCATGGATGCCAACGGATTGCTGGGCGGCATACCCGATGCCTTGACGAACCTGTTTTACCAGGCCTATACCAGCGGCGCCCGGCTGCACAACAACAGCTGGGGCTCATCCGTGGCCGGCCGGTACGATTCCAGTTCGCAGAGCGCCGACCAGTTTGTCTGGGACATCGGCGACATGCTTCTCCTGGTGGCGGCCGGCAACGAGGGCATTGACGCAGGCGGCCGGGGCGTGATCGACCCGACCTCGATCAACTCGCCCGCCACGGCCAAGAACGTATTGACCGTGGGCGCTTCCGAGTCCAAGCGGCCCTCCGGTTCCGGAGGATATTCGGCGTATGCATATTACGAGACGTGGCCAAATGATTATCCCGCCAATCCGATCCGCGGCGATTTGATCTCCACGGCCTACGATACCTGGCAGGGCATGGCGGCTTATTCCAGCCGCGGTCCATGCGTTGACGGCCGCTTCAAGCCCGATATCGTCGCGCCGGGCACGGACATCGTGTCCTGCCGCGCGCGCATGCCGGGAGCCGGTCTTGGCTGGGGAACCGGATCGGGCGTGCTGGGCAACGCCGCGAGCAATTATTATATTTTCAACGGCGGCACAAGCATGTCTACTCCGCTGACGGCCGGCGCGGCTGCGCTGATGCGACAGTATCTCCAGGAGCGACGAGGTTTTGTCCTGCCCAGCGCCGCGCTGATGAAAGCGGTCCTGGTAAACGGCGCCCGCTCGCTGGCTCCCGGCCAGTACGGGACCGGTCAGTATCGCGAAATACCCTCCGAGCGCCCGAACAACGTCGAAGGTTGGGGGCAGGTTGACCTGGGCAATACGCTCTTCCCGGCCGCGGGAGTATCCAATGTCTATTATGATGTTTCCAGCCCGGCCGATGCGCTCGTCACCGGGGCCTCGGTGAATTATTCTTTTGCCGTTTCAGCGGCCGGCACGGTCAGCGTTACGCTTTGCTGGTCCGATTATCCGGCCGCCCTTCCGGCCGCCCGCCAGCTGGTCAACGACCTGGACCTGGCGGTTGTCACCCCGGATGGCGTTACCCATTATCCCAACGGCGGCGAGGGCGCCGACCGCCTCAACAATACCGAGGGGGTCCAAGTCTACTGCGCCGGGGCCGGGACGATTCAGGTCACGGTCAGCGGGTATAACGTGCCGAACGGGCCCCAGCCGTATGCCCTGGTGATACGCGGCCCTGGCGCGGCCCTGCCTCCGACACCCGCTTCGCACTCCATTGGCGCGGTCAGCGCCGATTTTGACGGCGACGGCAAAGCCGACCCGGCCGCTTGCTATGCAAGCGGAACGTGGCAGGTAAAACTTTCCGGCGCCGGATACGCCTCCGTGCCGCTGGCCGGATTTTTGGGCGGGAGCGGCTTCAGCGCGCTGGCGGCCGATTTTGACGGCGACAGGCTGGCCGACCCGGCCGTATATGAAATCGCAACCGGCACCTGGCAGATCAAACTTTCAACGGCAGGCTATGCCGTTGTGCCGCTTGCCAATTACCTGGGCGGCCACGGCTGGGCCGCGCTGGCGGGCGACTTCGACGGCGACGGCAAGGCCGACCCGGCCGTTTACCAGGCCGTGGGCGGCAACTGGAAAGTGCGGCTTTCCTCGGCCGGTTATTCGGAGGTTCCGCTCCCGGAGTTTCTCGGCGCATCCGGATGGAGCGCGGTTGCGGCCGATTTTGACGGCGACAGACTGGCCGACCCGGCCGTGTACGAATCCGCAAGCGGCAGCTGGCAGGTAAAGCTTTCCGGCGCCGGATACGCTTCCGTGCCGCTGGCGGGCTTGCTGGGCGGGAGCGGCTTCAGCGCCCTGGCCGCCGATTTTGACGGTGACGGAAAAGCCGATCCGGCCGTGTATGAATCCGCAAGCGGCAGCTGGCAGATCAAGCTTTCAAGCGGAAATTACAGCCTGGTTGACCTGCAGCATTTCCTGGGTGAGTAAAATCAGTTTCGTGGATCAAGTTGTCATTTGGCGGGGTTGACGCTGAAACGGTAAGTGCCGGCCCCGACGGCAAACCGCGCCTCTGTCTTGTCGCGCGCGGCAGAGAGGTTTTCGTCGCTCTCAACGGCCGCCCCGGCAGCCGCCGGCAGGCAGACGGTCGCGCTCGTGTTGGGCGGAATCGTCACCTCCAGCGCGAAAATGCCGCTCTCTATTTTCCATTCGGATGCCAGTAGCCCGTAGGGCGTCCTCAGGCGCGCTTTCGCCCAGGTGATGCCCCCGCCCGGGCGCGGGCGGATCAGGCTGCGCTTGAAGGCCGGCTCTTCCGGGTCA
The DNA here is from genome assembly GCA_041674125.1 of Kiritimatiellia bacterium. Lineage (GTDB taxonomy): Bacteria > Verrucomicrobiota > Kiritimatiellia > JAAZAB01 > JAAZAB01 > JAQUQV01. The sequence goes on along the minus strand of JBAYWJ010000005.1, from coordinate 6,519 downwards.
AGGTCAATTCCGGCGATCGTTGTCGCCATCCATTCGCCGATGGCGCCGTAGGCGTAGTGGTTGAAGCTGTTCATTCCGACCGGGCCGAATCCATTCTCGTGGCTGTAGCTGTTCCAGCGCTCCCAGATTGTGGTGGCGCCCTGGAGCACGCTGTAAAGCCAGCCCGGATAGGTCTGCTGCAGTAGCACGCGGTAGGCTTCCTCAATTTTCCCGAAGCGCGCCAGGGTGGGGCAAATAAGGGGCGTGCCGACAAATCCGGTTGATAAATGCCATTTGCGCCATTCAAAGCATTTCAGCAAATGGCGCACGGCGTTATCGCGCTTGTCCTCCGGCAGCATGTCGAAGGCCAGCGCGACGAGGTAGGATGTCTGGTTGTTGCCCTGCACCCGGCCGGAGGGCGTCACGAATTCACGGTTGAAGGCTTCGACGATCCGCCCGCGCAGATAGGAAAAGCGGCGCGCATCTTCGGTGCGGCCGAGTATTTTGGCAATGTCGCGCAGGTGCCCGGCCACGCGCGCAAAGTAAGCCGTGCCGATCAAATCCTTCGGGGTGGGGGTCAGGTGGTTTTCCCCGATGCAGTCCATCGCCAGCCAGTCGCCGAACCCGCCCCAGAGGTTGTGCAGGTAGTGGCAGCGGATGAGGTCCGTGCTGATTGATTCAAGGTATTCAAGGTACAGCTTCATCGCGCCGTAGTGCTTTTCCAGGATGCGCTTGTCGCCGTAGCAGCGGTAGATAGTCCAGGGGCAGATGACGATCGCGTCCGACCAGGCCGGCCCGGCGTCGCCGGGATGGGATGTTATTTTGCCTGTGAGCGGGTCGCGCAGAATGCCGGTGTCGGGCACCACGCCGGGGATGGCGCCCTTCGGGCCCTGGGCGTCGGCCAGGTCGTCCTGCCACTTGGCGAAGAACCCGGAGACATCCATGTTGAAGCAGGCCTCGCGGATGAATATCTGCGCGTCGCCGGTCCAGCCCTGGCGCTCGTCGCGCTGGGGGCAGTCGGTCGGGATCTCGATGAAGTTGCCGCGCTGGCTCCACTGGATGTTGCTTTGGAGCTTGTTGAGCAGGGGCTCGGAGCAGGAAAATTCGCCGGTGAGGGGAGTGTCGGACTGGAGCACAATGCCGGTAACTGTCTCGCGTGAAGGCGCAAAGCCGGCCGGGAGATTTGCCAGCTCGACGTAGCGGAACCCGTGGCAGGTGAAGCGCGGCTCCCATGCGCTTTCGGCGGTTTCCCTGCCGTTCAAGGTGTAGTGGTCGGTGGCGCGCGCCGAGCGGAGGTTTTCAGTGTAAAGCTCGCCGCCGCGCTGGAGCATCTCGGCGTAGCGCAGGCGGATGGTCCGGCCTTCCCCGCCGGTCACGCCGCGCAGGCGTACGCGCCCGGCGATGTTCTGGCCGAGGTCAAATATATACCGTCCTTCGGCCATCTTAACCGGGTCTGCCGCCGGCTTGATTTCCATGACCGTTCGGACCGGCGGGTTGGGCGGCGCCACCAGCGAGGCGCGGGTCCCCGCCGCGCTCAGCGCCGGCTGCCAGGAGCGGTCGTCGTATCCGGGCGCGCTCCAGCCTGCCAGCTCGCGGCGGGCATCGTAGGCCTCGCCCATGAGCAGGTCATTTTCAAGGATTGGCCCGGCGGACCATTTCCACGATTCATCGGATATCAGCGTGAATATTGAACCGTCGGAAAGGATTATTTCCAGCTGGGCCAGCAGCTCCGGGCGGTCGCCGTAGCGCTGGCGGTCGCAGCTGCCGGTGTGGCCGCAGTACCAGCCGTCGCCCAGAATGGCGCCGATGGCGTTTTCCCCGCCCTGCAGGTTTGCGGTGACGTCATAGGTGTCGTATTGCACCCGCGCCTGGTAGTCGGTGCGGCCGGGGCGAAAAACCGCGTCGCCAACGCGCTCACCGTTGATGCGGCACTCGTAAAGTCCCAAGGCGGTCACGTAAAGGCGGGCTTGCCGGGGCGCGCCCGGCAGGGCGAAGGCGCGCCTGAAAAAAGGGGCGGGGGCTGGCGTGCGCGCCCCGCCCACCAGGGCGCTCTTGATCCATTGCGCCTTCCAGTCCGCAGGTTTGAGCAGGCCCATCTCCCAGGAGGCCGGCTCGCTCCATGGGGAATTTTTACCGTCCTGGTCCCAGATCCGCACCCGCCACCAGCAGCGCTCTCGCGAGGCAGGCGCCGGCCCGCCGTACGGGACAAAAACCGACTGGTCGCCCTCGACCCGGCCGCTGTCCCATATGAGCGCGCGCTCCGCCGAAAGGTCTTCGCGCGACCCGGCTGCCTGGATTTGACGGGCCGTCTGGCGCGCGCCCTTGCGGGGATCCTCGATGATCCATGAAAGGCGCGGCGCAGTTTCACCGAGCCCGACGGGATTGGCGGAATACTCGCAGCGCAAGTTATTGATCGCGGTCATGGTGCCGTATACTATCCAAAATATTCCTGCGTTGTCAATGTCACGGCAGGGGAAGATTTCGGATGCTGTTTTCATGGCTGTTTTCCGAATATATTATTGCTGGCACAAAGGATATACCTTTCAGGTATACCCGACCATGCGCCCGTCTTGCCGGACGCGAAATTCGCCGCTGCCATGCCCAGGCGAATTATGAGATAGGTTCTAAGCATCTCTGAAACTTAGTAGACCTGATATATCAATTGCTGGTTAAAGTATTTAGCAGTCAAAAATCAGGTATTTCACATATGAATCGGCCTTAAAGAATGATATTATTAATGTTATTGGAAGATAAACAAACTGAACAAGAAGGGGGGCACACATGAGGAAAACAGGATGGATTGCGACGGCAGCGTCGATGCTTTTGGCGGCAGGCGGCGTGGTATCCGCGTTGGCGAGCGACGAAACACCCGTACCCGTGCCGGCAACAACGAACGTGGTCAAGCGCCAGACGATTTGCCCGGTCATGGGCGGCGAGGTCAACAAGAATCTCTATGTGGATTATGAAGGCAAACGAATTTATGTCTGCTGCAAAGGCTGCATTGAAACCGTCAGGAAGGATCCCGCAAAATATGTTCGCGAGCTTGAGGCGGCCGGGGTGACAATAACAAAGACGCAGATCGCCTGTCCGGTTCTTGGCGGCAAAATAGACAACAAGGTATATGCAGATTACAAAGGCGAGCGCGTTTATTTCTGTTGCCCGGGCTGTATCCAAAAGTTCCAAAACGACCCCGAAAAATATCTGAAAATCCTGGAGGCGGAGGGTATTGCCCCGGAACCCGCGGCGACCACGGATCAAAAGGATACTCATTAGGGCAGTTGCGACAGCATGATAAATGAAGCCCTTAAAAAAACTGTCGGGCGGTTGCGGTCATTGATGCTTTAGTCCGTCCGTTGAAAGGATACGGAAAATGCGCGGAAATAGCATAGGCAGGAGGGATGTTCAGCGACAGATTATCTCTGTCTGCTTGCCGTATTTATTTGGCATTCTGATGCTGGTGTTATTCGGAGGTTGCGTCGGTATTCCCGTTCCGGCGGAAAAACAGGCGCGGCAAAATGCGGCTAAAATCACCGCCAAGTTTCAATCGCAAGGCTTACCGGTTTTATCAACGAACGCGAACCTGTCGGATTTTCTCCAATATGCCATGCTGAACTCTCCGCGGATAAAAACCGCTTATTTTGAGTGGCTGGCTTCCATTGAACGCATTACGCGCGCGCGTTCCCTTCCTGACCCGCTCCTGACTTATCAGATGGATATCGCCAGGACTGTTGAAAGCATAATGCCGGGGCTTATGATGGAATTTCCCGGTCCCGGCAAGCTCGGGCTGCGGGCCGAGATTGCTTCAAAAGAGACCGACGCCAGATACTATACGTTTGAAACCGAGGTGCTTCGGGCGGCTTTTGAGGTCAAGAAAGCCTACTACCAGCTCTATTTTCTGACTGACAAAATCCGCGTGAACCGCGAAACCATTGATGTTGTCTCGCAGATGGAGCAGGTTGCCAGCCGGCAGAATGAGGTCGGCAAGTCCACCCTGCAGGACGTGCTTCGAATCCAGATGGAACAGGACCGGCTCAACACCGAAATTGCCAATCTGGAGGATTCACGCGCGCCACTTGTGGCAGCATTCAAGGCGGCGCTTGGCCTTAAGGCCGGTGATCCAGCACCTTCCTTGCCGGTGAAATTCGAAACAACGCCGCTCGATCTTTCCGCCAGCGAGATGTTATCGGCAGTGTATGAGCGTAATCCGCGCTTAAAGGCGATGGAAGCCGATGTCAACCGGGCCGAAGCTTCCGTCCGGCTGGCGGCAAAGGCCCGCATACCGGATTTTGCGGTCGGGCTGGAATCGGATTTGGCAATGGCGCCCGTTATGTATCGTCCCCTGTTCGCGATGACTTTGCCCATATGGCGCGACAAGATTGCGGCCGAGATAACAGAAGCGCAGGCAATGAAAGGCGCCGCCGAGGCGGAGCTTTCGGCGGAACAGATCAAACTGGCCGTGGAGTTGGCCGAGAAAAGTTTTATGTTTCGTGAAGCCGGGCGTAACCTTATCCTGATAAACAAAGTTCTGCTTCCCAAGGCCCGGCAAGCACTCGAAATTGCCCGGGGCAAGTACCTTGCGGGGCAGACAGGATACTTTGATCTTGTTGATGCCTGGCGCACCGTGTTGGGAATAGAACTTGAACTCGTTGAAGCACGCACCCGGCGGGAGCTGGCGCTGGCGGAACTTTCCCTGCTCGTTGCCGTTCCTCCCGCTCCCGACACGCCGATTCTGAAAAAGAAAGAGACAAAGAGCGGAGCCTCCCATGCAAAATAAAATAATTGTTTGTGTGTTCGTTTTGCTGGCGGCGATTGTTCTGCTGTCAGGCGGCTGCGGGAAATCAGATTCAGGCCATCAAGGCCACGGTGCCGGCATTGAGAAGAAAGCCGCCAAGTATCACTGTCCGATGCACCCGGCTGTGATTTCAGATAAACCTGGCGACTGCCCTGTCTGCGGGATGCGGTTGGTTCTGATCAGCGACAAGCCGGGCAAGGATTCAATGGGAATGGAAATGACGCCCTTTGAAGCGGAAACGTCCACCGTGAAAACTCCTCCCGGGTTGGCGGTCGTCTCCATCACGCCTGAAGCCAGTCAACGTATGGGCCTTACATTCGGGAAGGTAGAAAAACGTCCGTTGACCCGGCACATGCGCACCTCAGCTCGTATCCTGGTGGACGAAACGCGGTTGTATCATGTGCACATCAAAGTTGAGGGCTGGGTCGAAAAACTCTTCGTGGCCACCACGGGCCAGGCAGTAAAAAAAGACGAACCGCTGCTGACTATTTACAGTCCGGAATTGGTGTCGGCGCAGCACGAATACTTGACTGCGTTGCGCGCGCGCGAGCAGCTGGCCAGGAGCAACCCCGATGCCGCCGCCGGAGAGGAAGCTCTGATAGCCGGCGCGCGCCGGCGCCTGGAATACTGGGATATTAGCGACAAGCAGATCGAACGGCTGGCGAAAACCGGCCATGCAGAAAAGGTTATGACTCTATACTCGCCGGTCAACGGCTGGGTGCTGGAACGCATGGTGTTGTCCGGCCATAAGGTCATGCCCGGCGAGCCGTTGATGGTGGTGGGTGATCTCTCCAAAGTCTGGTGCGACGCCGATATTTACGAGTCCGACCTGCCGTACGTAAAGACTGGTATGCCGGTGGAGATTACGTTGGCCTACTGGCCCGATAAAGTGTTCAAAGGCACGATCAGTTTCATCGCGCCGACGCTTGATCCTGAGACCCGTACATTGCGGGCGCGCCTGGAGATCAACAATCCTGATCTGGCGCTCAAACCGGAAATGTACGCCGACGCGCATCTTAACTATGAACTGGGTGAGCGGCTGGTTGTTCCCGAACAGGCGGTTATGCGCACCGGACTGCGCAACTACGTTTTTCGCGAGGGCGCTGACGGCAAACTGGTTCCTGTCGAGGTCAGATTGGGCATGCGAACCGACGGCTATTACGAAGTCCATGCGGGATTGAACGAAGGCGACCGTGTTGTAACTTCGGCGAATTTTCTGGTGGATTCAGAATCATCAATGAAGGCCGCGCTTGAAGCTCTCTCGGCTGAGTAATCCATGATTAAACAAATAATCGAATTCAGCGCACATAACCGCATCCTGGTCATCGGGTTGGTGGCCGCGGCGGTGGCATATTCCGTCTACACGATGAAGCAGATCCGCCTGGATGCGATCCCGGACTTGAGCGATACACAGGTTATTGTTTATACGCGCTGGGACCGCAGCCCGGATATTATGGAGGACCAAGTCACATATCCGATTATCACCGCGTTGCTGGGCGCGCCTAAGGTAAAAGCGATTCGCGGATTCTCGGATTTTGGGTTCTCGTATGTGTACGTCATCTTTCAGGATGGCACGGACATTTACTGGGCACGCAGCCGTGTAATAGAATACCTCTCAAAAATCAAGGGCGCCTTACCGCCCGGTGTCACGCCCGAACTTGGGCCTGACGCAACCGGAGTCGGCTGGGTCTTTGAGTATGCTCTCGTGGATAAGGGCGGCAAACATAACCTGGCCGAACTGCGTAGTT
>JBAYWJ010000004.1:0-32660 GCA_041674125.1 Kiritimatiellia bacterium | reverse complement strand
TAACTAATTATTAAACTGTCATCCCCGATCAAGTCGGGCATGACAAACACTCTATGTGTAACCATGCCTGAACAATTCAATGCCTGTATAAAAATTCATCGCTGTTGATCAGCGCCCAGACCAGGTCAACCCACGCGTCGCGGCTCCCGGCCACACCCGACTGGGCGTACTTTTCCGCGAGCTTTATTTCGTCGCCGGCCGGGAAGCGCGAAAGGATCGTCAGGTAGATGGTTTCCAGTATTTCCCCCGGCTTGCGCTTTGGGTTGCAGATTTTCCTCAGGTTGGGCCCCTGTTCGATCTTGCGCTGGATGTGGCTGGAATTCAGCATGTGCATGCGCTGGGTGGCCGCCACGCGGTTGACGCGTTCGTTCTCCATGCCGGTGGCGCGCGCCGGGCGGCCGAACAGTTCCAGGAACGGGCTGGTGATGCTGCCGTCCGGGATGGCCACGGCCGGCATGTTTTCAGGGATGTAGGTGAAGGGTTCCGGGATGGCGCTGGTGTAGAGGTCCGAGGTGCCCGTGATCTGGTTGATGGCGTCGATCAGCACCTCCGCCTCGAGCCGGCGCAGCGGGTAGAAGGCGAAATTTGCCTCGGCCTTCTGGTCAGCCTTCGCGGGCGGGATGGATGAAAACTGATATGTCCTTGAATTCAGTATCAGCCGGTGGATGTGCTTCAGGTCGTAGTTGTGCTTTGCGAGCTCTTTTTGGAGGTAGTCCAGCAGTTCCGGGTTGGAGGGGAGATTGTCCGGGCGGATATCGTCCGGCTCTTCGATGATGCCGCGCCCCAGCAGCCAGGCCCAGGTGCGGTTGGCGATGTTGCGCGCGAACCATTCATTTTTGGGGGTGATCAGCCAATCGGTAAAAATTTGCCTGGGATCAACGTCCGGCGGCAGTTGTTTCAGCTTTTTTCCGTCCGGGAACATGGGCGCCGGCGGCGCCTTGGCGGCGGTCTTTCCGGCCGCGGCCCGGTCCGCGGTGTTGGCAGCAGGGGGGACAGTGTTCGTGTTGGCGGCCGGGGTGGGAGCACTGTTGGCGGATGGGGGCTGATCATTCTTGTTCGGATCCCAGAAAACGATTTCCTCCTTCCATTCCCGGGTGGGCTTGTAGCCGACCTGCTCGAAGAAAACCGCCATGCCCGCCAGCCTATCCCTGGGCCATTTTTCCACCCGCGCGCCCATAAAGGTCAGCGCCACGGCCGCGGCTATGCCTTCGGGGGTCCTGTTCTGGATGGCGCGGTAGAAATTGACCTGCCCGACGCGGAAATTGCTGCCGCTGGCAGTGAGCATTTCCCGCGCGAATTGGTCATAGGGCATGTTGTCGCGGATGGCGGTCCTGACCCAGTGGTGGTAGGCCTGCGCGGCGTTGGGCCAGAGGTTCACAGGGAATTCGGCCTTGATCCGCAGGATGTCGCCCCATTTCATCGCCCGGTAGTCAGCGTATCCATCCCGCTCCAGAAGGTCATCCACCAGCTTGCGGCGCTTGTCCGGGTCGGCATCCCGGATGAACTTCCGCGCCTCCCTGGCGGAGGGCAAAGTGCCGGTGACGTCCAAAAATGCCCGCCGGACGAATACCGCGTCAGAGCAGAGGGCGGGCTGGATACGGAGTTTCGACAGCTTGCGATTGACGAGCTTGTCAACCTGGCTTTCCGGGACGGCGCAGTTGGTGGCTTCAAAGATGTCTCGCGCCGTCTCCGGCGCGGCGGTGCCGCGCGGCGGTGCCGTGAGGAAAACGGCCGCAACCAAAATCAAAATAATTTTCATTCCGCACTTCCGAGTCTGGCGGAAATTGATTGATAAAAACAATGCTGATTTTTCCGGATACTATAGAAGAGTGCCCTCTTGAATACAAGGATATAGTGATATATGCTGCCCGGTGAACATACGCCGCTTATGCTGAAGCAGACCGGAAAAAACACCCGGCCCGGCGACAAGGTTGCGCGGGAATAAACATAATGATGGATGGAGAATAAAATGGCCCTGATGACCTGTCCTGAATGCAAGCATTCCGTTTCCGACCAGGCGCCGGCGTGCCCTGCCTGCGGTTATCCGATCAAGCCGCCGCCGGCTCGCGATAAAAAGACCGGGCTGTGGTGGGGGCTGGGGTGCCTCCTGGCCGTGCCGGCCGTCCTGATGGTTGTGGCGGTTGTCGGAATGCTGGCCGCCATTGCGATACCCTCCTTCATGAAGGCCCGCTCGGCCGCGCAAACGCATGTTTGCATAAATAACCTCAGGCAGATTGATGCTGCCAAAAAGGCCATCGTGCTGGAGAAGAAATATACCGATGGCACGAGCATACCGGATGAGGAGGTGAGCAATTCATTAAAAAACGGTTTCGGCGGCCTGGTCTGCCCCCGCCAGGGGCAGTATATGACCAATCCTGTCGGCCGGGATCCGGAATGCACGGTGCACGGGAAGCTCTCCGATATTGATTCAAGATGATTTATCGGAGTCAAATATGACCATGCTGACAAAAAGGTATTTATAATTGCAAGTTCCAGGCATATGCGCGCGGCTGCGGAAGATGGGCGACCGGGAAAGGGCGCGGGCGCTGCAAAGGTTCTTTAAAACCGGCCCGGGCGAGTATGCCGAGGGCGATGTGTTCGTCGGCTTATGTGTGCCGCAAATCAGGCAGTTGGCCCTGGAATACCGGGAGCTTCCCTTGGCAGAAGTCATGCGCCTGCTCAGGTCGCCTCTCCACGAGGCGCGGCTTCTTGCTCTTGTTATCCTGGTCCGCACCTATCAGCAAGGTGATGAATCCCTCCGGCAAAAGATTTTCAACCTCTACCTTGCCAACACCCGGTTCATCAACAACTGGGACCTGGTGGATCTCTCGGCCGAGCATATTGTCGGGGCGCATTTAAGGAATCGTGACAAGTCACAACTCAAGAGACTGGCGGCATCGGGTCTGCTGTGGGACCGGAGGATTGCCATTATTGCCACGTTTCATTACATCAAGCGCGGGGAATTTGACTGGACTTTGCGCATCGCAAAATTATTGCTCCGCGATCCGGAGGATCTGATCCGCAAGGCGACCGGCTGGATGCTGCGCGAAGTTGGCAAGCGCGACCGGGCGGCCGAGGAAAAATTACTGAAAGCGCACTGCAAAATAATGCCGCGGACCATGCTCCGCTACGCCATCGAAAAATTCCCGGAAAAGCTGAGACGGAAATATTTGCGGGGAATAATATAATACACGTTGCTAAAGAACGGCACGCCGTCAAGCGGCGGCCCTACGGAAAAATCAGCCACGTGACAAGCGTGGGCTCAACTGAAGGAAAATATCCGATATATAGAGCCTCTACTAGTCAGAGGCCGAAAAATGCATAAATGGCCTTAAATCTTGACCACCATGATTAAATCTCTTACGTTAGCCTGATTAAGGTACAGGTACCTGATATTGGCATTTGATAATCCAAGATATGGTGAACAAGCTGCCAAAACAAGAATTGCCCCTTCGAAACATTATTAGGATAAATCTATCTGTTAATCAGTAGTTGGACGGGAGGAAAATTGAAATCGAAAGTCAGATTGCTGAGCCTTGTTGTGTCCTTCACCTTGATCCTGTTGACAATCGGCGCCGTACTAGTGGTGCTCGGTATCTTTAATGAAGCGCTGAAGTGGGACATTTTTGGCCCAAAGCTTGAAGCGCTTCTTTATGGTGTTTTCGGTTCATGTATGGCGCTCGCTGTGTTCGGCTTTTCCATGACGGTCATTATTGCCATGCAAGAGTTGGTGCTAGATTTCAAAAAATTAGTTCAGGCAAGAACAAATCAGGAAAACGTGCCGGAAGCGCCAAAGAGAATCTATGCGGCGAGAATGCTTGCAGTGGTTGTTGTCATGGCTGTTTTAGTCGGACTTTGTGCCTCGATTAATCACGTTGTTTTGACTCAAAGGTGTAAGGTTTTCAAGAGATTGGCAGGCGAGCAACTCGCCAATTTCCAGAAAAAGATATCCGGGATCGTCGATGGATTTACTGTTCCGCCCCAGAACAATGTGCCCCGCGATCTTTATGACGTTGTTAAAACTCTGAATAATCTTGATTTCATCGCGAGAACCACGCTGTATGTTTCGGATCCGACCGAAAAAACGGCCATGTGGGGATTCACCGCGTGGCGAAACTACTATACAAATTCTGACGGGTTTGCCAGATTTTACATTGCAAAGGACTTTGAGAAAGCCATGCGTCAGGCAATGGATGGGACGTCAATGGAATTGGACCAAATAAACTCCAAAAATGAATTTACCTGGTACCAGGTAATTGCAGGTTCGGACAATAAACCTAAAGCCGTAGTCCGTATCGACGGCGACAATCGGCAGAGTTTCCGGGAATATAAGTTAGGAAAATAAGTGCTTTCAGCCGCGTAAACAATGTCAAGCGAATCATAAAAGGATGAAATCTAAATGAACATGCGTTATGGAAATGTTTACATCATATTGCTCGCATGTTTTCACATCGCGGTGGTTTCTGCCGAAGAGACCGCGCCGGCCTCGAACGCTGCAACTAAGGAGCCGCCGCGGATTGTCGCGACAGTTCCTGCCGCGGGCGCCGTGGATGTCGATCCGGCCGTGAGTGAAATCACCGTTACTTTCGACCGCGACATGGCACAAGGCTTCTCCTGGACCGGAGGCGGGCCTGATTTTCCGCCTGTCGCCGAGGGCCGGAAGCCGCAATGGCGCGATAAGCGCACGGCGGTTTTGCCGGTTAAGCTGGAGCAGGGACATTACTACCGCGTTGGCATCAATTCCAAAAGTCACCGTAACTTCAAAAGTACGGCGCGCGTGCCCGCCCTGCCTTCAGCCATTTACTTCACAACGTGCGGGGCAGGGGAGGAGTTGACGGCCAGGGTGAAAAAGCCGGTTGTTCTTGAAATGAATCCGGTTAACGGCGCGGAGGCGGTTGACCCGCGCACGGTCGAGATATGCGTCACCTTCAGCATGCCCATGGCCGGCGGCTTTTCGTGGACCGGGGGCGGTCCTGAATATCCCGCCTGCCCGGAGGGCGAAAAACCGCGCTGGAGTGACGACCGGCGCACCTGTATATTGCCCGTGTGCCTTGAACCCGGCCGGCAATACCGGCTCGGGCTCAACAGCCCTTCGCATAATAACTTCCAGAGCGCCGCGGGCGTGCCTCTCGATCCGGTTGTTTACACGTTCCGGACAGGCAATTGAATTTTGAGATAGGTTCTAACAGCCTATGAAATACCAGGCAAAACTGATACGCGAAACCTACCGCGTGGCCGAGCCATGCGCCGTTGAAATTATCCTGCAGTTTGACCGGAAGCTCACCCAAAAGGATTGCCTCCAGTTCCAGTTTCCCAACAGCTGGTCGCTCGTTAGCGGACCGAGCTTCACGCGCGAATTTCAGGCGGCCGACGGAACGAAGGAGCATTTTGTATCCGTCCGCCCCGCGGCCGATTGCGATGCCGTTTTTGAGCTCTCCATCACGAAGCACAACCTGCATTATCCGCAGGGCGCGGCGCGGCACGGCCGGCTGGTAACGGCCCGGCTTGCGAGCGGGACTGTCCCCGCCGGGACGCCGGTCAAGATCGGCTATGAGAACACCTTTGCGCCTTACATAGCCGAGGAAGAAGAGCTGTGGATCCGTGTGAACGGCTTTGCCCCCGTCAAGGAACCGGTCCTGAAGGTCCGGGCCGACGAGCACAAATATTTCCGGGTAATCGCGCCTTCCTTTGCCAGGACCGGCGCGAAGATTGAAATCCTCCTGGCTTCTTTCGACCGTTTTGACAACCTCTCCTCCACCGTGTTCAAGGGCGAAAGCCTTTCGCTGGCCGGCGGGCCGGTCCTCGCGGAGAACATATGCTTCACAGGCTCGCTGCGCGTTCCCGTAAGGCTGAAAGGGAGTGGCGTCCGCCGTTTCCGGTTCGGCGACGCCGTTTCAAATGCGGTAAAAATTTCGACCGAGGCCCGGGGCCCATACTGGGGCGACCTACACATACACACCAAGCTTTCCCACGACGGCCAGGGCACGAATCCGTACGCATATGCCCGTGAGGCCAGCGGCCTGGATTTCGCGGCGGTCACCGACCACTGGGAGTCTTTGGGCGAGGAAGGATACCGCGTTATCAAGAAATGGGCGGCCGGCGCCCACGAGCCGGGCGTGTTCGTGACCATTCCGGCCGATGAAAGGAACCCGCGCCGGATGACCGGGCACCACAATATTTATTTTCTGAGCGAAAAGATAATGGAGCGTTACCAGGCCGTTTACGTTGAAGGCGCCCCGGAGCAGGATGACAAGCTGGAAGACCTGCTCAAGGCGGACCCGAACGACGTCATCATCATTCCCCACCACACCGGCATTCATTTCGGCGACTTTAAGCCGGGTTTCCCAGGCTGCGCTGTCAGGTGGGATGCCTGCGATGACGGAGGCCTGAGGCCCGTTATGGAAATATATTCGCACCACGGCCAGAGCGAGCTTTACAGTCCCCAGCACCTGCTGGCCTACGAATGCAATCGCATGCGCAACCCGGAGCGCAGGGCCAACACGTCCGTCCCGGGGCCCTTTTACGCCCAGGACTACTGGACCAGGGGGAAGCGCATCGGTGTGATCGCCTCCTCCGACGAGCACAGCGGCCAGGGCGGGCGGCGCCACGGCGGCATCGCGGCCGTGTTTGCCGGCGACCTGACCAGGAAGAGCATTTTTGAAGCCATCCGCGCGCGGTGCTGTTACGCCACCACCGGCGAGAGGATCCTCCTGGATTTCACGGTCGGCGGCATGCCGATGGGCTCTACCCTCGACCTGGCGCGCGGCGCGGAAGCCGCAATACGCCTGCAGGTTTGGGGCACCGACCTGCTCCTGCGGATCGACATCCTCCGGCACCGGTTCGGCGTCGACCAGGATTTCGCGCCGGCAGCATCCGTTTTCCCGAAGCCGCAGTCAACGGACTTTTCACTGGAATTGTCCGATAAGGTGGAAGGCCCGTGCATGTATTATGCCAGGGTTCTCCAGCAGCCCCTGGACTGGCCGGGCATGGCCTGGACCAGCCCCGTCTGGATTGACATGAAAAAATGAAAGAAAAGGTTAAAGCCATGAAATGCAAAATACCTTCGCAGACCGTCGAGGAATATTACGGGCGCTTGAGCCTCGACGCAAAAACCTACCGGCCGCTTGACACGGTGACCGTCAGCATTCGCGGCCGCGCCCGGGGCGACAAAGAATGCCTGGTGCGCGTTTGCGACCCGGGGCAGCGCAAGTATTTTGAAGCGCAGGTGCTCCTCAAGAACAACCGCGGCCGCGTGAAGTTCACGGCGGGCCTGGGGCTTGGCGCGCACTATGTTTACCTTGTCTGGCCCGGCGGGGAAAGCCACAGCCGCTACGTCAATTTCCGCCTCGAATGCGGCACGCTCGTCGAATCCGGCGACGCTGACTTCGACAGACTTTATCCTTTCACGCGCGAGGCCATGCAGCTGGGGCGGCGGGAGTACGATACTCCGGCCGGGAAATTTGTCGGCTATATCTCGGCCGATACGTGCCACTTCGACGGCATCTGGCTGCGCGATTGGATTCACGGCCTGCCGGCCTGCCGCTACTGGGAAGCCGAGATGACCTGCGGGCTCGACCGATTCCTTGAGCGGCAGTCGGAAAACGGCATGGTTCCGGACGGGATCGAGCGCGACGGCCGCACCTGGCGCGTGGGCCTGGAATCCGACGTGGAATACATCCTGGTGCTCGGCGTGTGGCAGGCCTGGCAGGCCACCGGCGACGACCGCTGGATGGCCGCCGCCCTGCCGCGGCTCGAAAAGGCGCTGGCTTACATCCGCGGCGATCCGAAGCACTGGGACAAACAGCACGAGCTGGTCAAGCGCCAGCACAGCTGCGATACATGGGACTTTGACGTTGACGGCGCCTCCGACCGGGGCGAGGGCAGGCACGTCATCGCCACCTGCGACCAGGGCGGCTATTACCTCGCTTTCCGGGCCATGCACCAGATGTATTCGCGTCTCGGCAAGGCGGCGGAAGCCAGGCGCTGGGCGAAGGAGGCGGAAGAATACCGCCAGCGGGCGAGCCAGCTGCTCTGGGACGGGAAAAAATTCATGCATCATTTTCACCTGGACAACATCAGCCACGGCGATTTCGACGAGGGCGGCCAGCTGGCCATGGGCAACACCTGGGCAATGACGCGCGGCCTGGCCACGCCGGCGCAGGCCAGGAGCATCATAGACGAATACCGCCGCCGCCACGCCGACACCGGCGACGCCCACCCCTGGTGGAGCCTGCAGCCGGGCTACCCGGACAGCCTGGGATATTTCAAGCGGGAATACTGCCGTCAGGGCGGGTATGCCAACGGCGGCCTGATGCCCTGGGTGGGCGGGGAGCTCTGCCGCGCTGCCTTCTTCTTCGGGCGGGAGCTTTACGGGGTGGAGCTCCTGCGCGACTACGCGAAACATCTGAAGCGCACCGGAGGCGCCCAGGTGTGGTACTGGCCGGATGGCACGCCGGGTTTCCGGACTGCAAACGAGGTGCCGTATGCCGGGTGGGGCATGGCGGAGTGGGTGAATGCGCTCGTAGAAGGCCTGGCCGGCATCCGCGACGAGAACGGCCAGCTGCGCGCGGTGACCCTGGCGCCCAGCTGGGCGGCGACGCCCGTGAAAGAGGTTTTCGCCAGCGCGCGCTATGCGGCTTCCGGGTCCTACCTGGCCTACCGCATGAGCATTGACGGCAAGCGCAGGGAAATACGCCTTGAATGCACCGGCACGGGCGACCGCGTGAAATGCAGTATCCTGCTGCCGGCGGGATGGAAGCCGCGCTCGGTGAGCGGCAACGCCAACCCGATTGAGTTCCAGCTGGAGGAGCAGGAGTCCGGCCGCAGGGCGTGTTTTACGGCATACCTGTCCGAAATCAACTCCATCCGGATCGTCTGTTAATTCCCGCTGTTTATTTGCGCTTTACGGCGCAATGGGTTTGCGTATAATCCCTGCCAGTTTGTCAAAAGATGCGTAAGAGCCGCGGCCTCTCCGGCTGCTTGGTTTTACGGCAAAGAATGTCGAAAGGAATAAAATGAAAAAAAACAGGTTTGCTCTCTTTTTCGGAACGCGCGGTTTTTTCCCGGCCGGCCTTGTGCAGGAAGCGCGGCGCGACCTCCCGTCCGTCCTGAAGGAAATGGGCTTTGACTCTCTTATGATGGATGCCGGCGCTACGCCCCACGGCGCGGTGGAAACCGCGCGCGAGGGGAAAATTTTTGCCGAATTTCTCCGCAAGAACCGCGGCAAATACGACGGCGTCATCATCTGCCTGCCAAACTTCGGCGATGAAAACGGCGCCCTGGTTGCCATGCGGGATGAAAAAGTCCCCATTTTCGTCATGGCCTACCCGGATGAACTCGACAAGCTCAGGCCCGAGCAGCGGCGCGACGCCTTCTGCGGCAAGCTTTCCGTCATGGATGTTTTTGTGCAGGCGGGCATCAAGTTCACCGCCCTCGCCCCGCACACGGTCCATCCGCAGTCCGCCCGGTTCAGGGACAACGTTGATTATTTTGCCCGTGTCTGCCGGGTGGTAAACGGCATGCGCGGCATGGTCGTCGGCGCCATCGGCGCGCGCACGACGCCCTTCAAGACCGTCCGCTTTGACGAGACCGCCCTGCAGAGGCACGACATCACGGTGGAAGCGCTCGACCTTTCCATGCTCTTCCCGATGGTCAGAAAAATTTCACTTTCTTCCGCGCCGGCCAGGGCCAGGGCGAAAATGCTGGCCGCCTCTGCCTGCTGGGGCGGCGCGCCGCGCAAGGCGTTCGAAAACAGCGTGCGGCTGGCGGTGGTTTTGGATGACATCATAAGGGATTACCGGATGGACGCCATCGCGCTGCGGTGCTGGACCGAGCTGCAGCTGGAGCTGGGGATATCGCCCTGCGCCGTCCTCGGCATGTTGAACAACTCCGGCTTGGCGGCCGCCTGCGAGGTGGATGTGGGCAGCGCGGTAATGATGCGCGCGCTCGGGCTGGCTTCGGACGGCATCGCGGCCTGCCTGGACTGGAACAACAACTACGGCGAAGAAGAAGACAAGTGCATCCTGTTCCACTGCGGCCCCATCCCGGCCGCGATGATGGCCGGGAAAGGGCAGATCCGGGATCACGCGATCATTTCCAACTCGATCGGTAAGGGGCGCGGCTTCGGATGCAACACCGGCCGCATTGCGCCATGCAGCTTCACCTTCGGCAGCCTGCTGACCGACGGCGGCCGGATAAAATGCTGCCTGGGAGAGGGGAGCTTTACCGAAGACCCGATCGCCGCGGAGTTTTTCGGCTGCGCCGGGGTGGCCGAAATCGAGGGCCTGCAGAAGGTCATGCTTTACCTCGGGCACAACGGCTACCGCCACCACGTCAGCATTGCCGGCGGCAGCCACGCCGCCCCGGCCGCCGAGGCCATGGAGCGCTACCTTGGATTTGAGGTTGCCCGGCCGCAGGTTTCATGCTAATAAACGCAATATTAACGTATTAACATAAGCAATGGCGCCACGGCGCCGGTCTTTTGTGCGGGAAGAAATACAGATATGCCAACCTACGAGTACGAATGCAAGAAATGCGACCGCGTTTTTGAGGTTTTCCAGAGCATCACGGCTGCGCCCCTGCGGCAGTGCCCGAAATGCAAGGGCAAAGTCCGCCGCCTGATCGGCCGGGGCTCCGGCATCATTTTCAAGGGCAGCGGCTTTTATCAGACCGACTACAGGAGCGAGCATTATAAAAAACGGGCCGCGGAGGAAAGCAAGACCTCCGTGCCAACGCCGGCCGCGGATGCCAAGAAGCCCGCCGCCAAAAAAGAAAAAACCGGGCAAAGGTGAAATATGGCCGGAAGGGCAGCGATCAGGTGCGCAGAGTGCGGTTTCGAAAATGAGCCCGGGCATATCTACTGCGCCAGGTGCAAAGCCAAGCTCAATCTCGACCAGATCTCCAGCAAGTCATTCGACCTGACCCCGCGCCGCAGCATCATCCTGCAACTGCTGCAGTTTATCCTGCTGGTGCTTCTCATCTGTTTTACATTCGCCCTCTGGCCGGTGCCGGTGGAAACGGTGCCATTCACTGCAAAAGAATTCGCCGGGGCGAAAGGCAAGATGCAGCGCCTCCAGCAGGGCGCGCTCACGGAGCACATGGAGTTTTCCGAGAAGGAAGTCAACATGCTTTTCACCCAGTTTATCCAGGAAAACCGCCGCCGGCCGAGCTACAGCCCCGGCTTGGTTTCCCTTTCTTCGGCGCGCGTGGCGCTGGAGGAAGGCGCGCTGACCGTCTCCATGTTTTACCAGGTCGGCCCCCTGAGTGTCGGCCCGGTCGAGCTTGGCCCCGTATTTACTTCTTACGAAGTGACCGGGCAGCCTGAACCGGGGCCCTCCGGCCTGGAGTTCGCGGCGCTGAAGGGCGCCATGGGCCACCTGCCGCTGCCTTTCCTGGGCGGCGCCCTCGGCAAGGCGCGCCTGCAGGAGCTGTTCGAGCCTTTCACTAACGCGCGCGTCTTCCTCGGACGGCTCGAAGATATCCGCCTCCGTGAGGGCGGCGTTCGCGTCAAATATTCCAGAAAATAATGGTATAATATGAACAAGGTTAAACGGACCCACAAGACTACCGTGGGCGTGATCAATGCCGAAACCCTCGCCTTCACGGCCGGCCGGGACCCGGAACTCGACCGGCGCCTGGCGGTCGCCGACTGCATCGGCACGGCCGCGCACGCCGTGATGCTCTTCAGGATGCCGGTCAGGCCGGCAATCATCACACCCGCCGAATGCAAAAAGGTGTTGCGGGAACTTTCCGCAATCATCCGCCGCGCGCGAAAAAACGATTTCAATATCACGCTCCAGGACCAGGATTGCCACCTGGCCATTGAAAGGACCCTCACTGCAAGGCTCGGCGAAACCGGCAGGAAAATCCACACCGGCCGCAGCCGCAATGACCAGGTTGCCACGGCTCTGCGCCTCCATGGCAAGGAACAAATGCTGGAACTGGCCGAAGAGGCTTTGGGCCTCTGCGGGGCGCTCCTGGGCCTGGCCGGGCGCCATAAAATGGCGCCGATGGTCGGGCGCACCCACATGCAGCCGGCCATGCCCTCCAGCGTCGGGCTCTGGGCCTCGGCATACGCGGAAGGAATCCTGGAAGACATCGAGCTCCTGAAAGGCGCATACCTCCTCAATGACCGTTCTCCGCTCGGGTCGGCCGCGGGCTTCGGCGTCCCCCTTCCGATAGACCGCCGGCTGGTTTCGGAGCTGCTCGGGTTCCGGGGGCCGATCCTGAACGTTGTGCACGCGGGCAATACGAGGGGTAAAATCGAAAGCATCGTTCTTTCCGCCGCCGCCCAGCTGATGGTCACGCTTTCGCGCCTGGCCCAGGATCTGATCATATTCACCATGCCGGAATTCAATTATTTCACTTTGCCCCCCGAAATGTGCACCGGCAGCAGCATCATGCCCCAGAAAAACAACCCCGACATTCTCGAGCTGGTACGGGCCAAGGCGGCGCGCGTATGCGCGGAGGCATTCAGCGCCCTGGAAATTACGCGCGCCCTGCCTTCCGGCTACAACCGCGATTTGCAGGAAATCAAGGGCCCTTACATGGATGGCCTGGATACGGCGCTTGCCAGCGCGCGGATCATGATCCCGATGGTCGCCGGCCTCAAGGTTAACCGCGCGGCCCTGCTGCAGGGCTTCCGGCCCGGCGTTTTTGCCGCCGACCAGGCCCTGTTCCTGGCGGGCCAAGGCGTGCCTTTCCGCGATGCCTACCATCGCGTCAAGGAGAGCCTGGCCAAGCTGGAAAACATGGATCCGGCCGAAGCCATCCGCCGCAAGAAACATCTCGGGACAACGGCCAACCTGGACCTCGGCCTGCTCTGCGCCCGGCGGGCCGGTGAAGAGAAATATTTCCGCCGCGAAAGAAAAAAATATTACCGGAGCGTTTCCCGCCTGCTCGGCCTTAAATATCCGCTGAAATAAAGGAAGAATGCAGAATGATGAATGTAGAAAAAGAGCTCACAATATTCATGTCTTTTATATTTTATTCTGCATTCTGAATTCTACATTCTTAATTTCCCAATGTTATCGGCCATTGAAATACGCGGCCTGAAAGTCGAGTTCCGCGCCGGGCGCAAGGTTGTTCCCGCCCTGCGGGGGCTGGATCTGAAGGTCGCCGAGGGCGAAGTCTTCGGCTTCATCGGCCCGAACGGCGCCGGCAAAACCACCACCATGCATGTGCTGCTGGGCTTCATCGAGGCCGCGTCCGGCTCGGCCGAGGTTTTCGGCGAGGATGTCCGCCGCTCAATCGCCCGGCGCCGGATCGGCTACATGCCGGAAAATCCGCAGATGTACCGCTTCCTGACCGGCCGGGAGCTGCTGGCCATGGCGGGGCGGCTTTTCGGTTTGGGAGGCAGCGCCCTGGCCGCAAAGGTTGAGTCGCTTGTTAACATGGTCGGGATTGAGGCCGCGGCCGACCGCAGGATCGAAGGCTATTCGCGCGGGATGATGCAGCGCATCGCCCTGGCTCAGGCGCTGGTGAACGATCCGGACCTGGTCATCCTGGATGAGCCGACCGGCGGGTTTGACCCCATCGGCCGGATCGAAATCCGCAGGATCATCGCCGGCCTGCGCGCGGCCGGCAAAACGGTGTTTTTTTCATCGCACGAGCTTTCGGAGGTTGAAAAGGTCTGCGACCGCGTCGGCATCATTGCCAGGGGAATCCTCGTGGCATCCGGCTGCATATCGCAGCTGGCCGCGCCCGGCGAAACCCTGGAGCAGTATTTCGTGAGGGTGCTGGCATGAGGAACACGCTTGTCATAGCGCAGGCGGTCTGGATTGAAACTCTGCGCCGCAAGGATCTTTATGTCCTGGCCGCGCTCCTGGCGGCTCTGCTGCTGGTTTTCGTTTCGCTCGACATCTTCGGGGTCCGGAGCATGGTGAGCTACATCAAGGAGATCGGGCTCCTGATGACATGGGTCTTTGCATGGATCCTGGTCATCGGCGTGAGCGTCCGCCAGCTTCCGCAGGAGGAAAAATCCGGCACGATTTTTCCCCTCCTTGCCAAGCCGGTGACCCGCGCCGAGCTCATAACCGGAAAGTGGATCGGGGCGCTCGGCGTGGCCGTGGCCTCCACGCTGGTCCTCTACATCCTGCTGGCCGGCATCGTGGCCGCGCGCGGCGGCATGTGCAACGTTGCGCTGATGCTCGAGGCCTGGGCGCTGCATGCCTGCTTTATGGCGGTGGTCGCGGCCATGGGGCTGCTTTTTTCCACCCGGATGAACAGCGACGCCGCCGCGACCCTTACGGGAATCCTGAGCTTTGCCTCCTTCGCGCTCCTGCCGAGAGTGCCCGAGCTGGCCGGCGGGGCGGGGAGCCTGCAAAAGACCGCGCTCATGTTCGTCTACTACGCCCTGCCGCACCTTGAGCTCTTTGACCTGCGCCAGCGCCTGGCGCACGACTGGGAGGCAATGCCCCTCGAGCCTTTCCTGATGATCGGCGCCTACGGCATCCTGGTCTCAACCGCTTTGCTCGCGCTCGGCTGGCTGGCCTACCGCCGGAAAATGTTCAACCGCGACCAGATGTGAAAACTCAGGATGCCATAATGAAATCATGCGCTCCTTGCGGCGCGCTCCGCGTCTGGCTGGCAGCCGTCCTGCTCTGGGCGGCGGCCTTTTCGCTCGCCTGCCGGCTCCTGGAGATGCCCCCCCCTCGCTCGGAGGCCGGAAGGAACTTTGCCAGCATGGTGTTTGGAGGCGTCCGGGCGGAGGTGAGCGAGGGCCTGTTCGGGCAGGCGGACCTCGTTTACCACAAGGGCGTCAGGGCCGCCCCCCGGATGAAAAAACCGGACTGGTTTGCCCGCATGCGACTGCAGTCGGCGCCCTACGGCCACCGCCACCTGCGCGACGACGACATCGTGGAGATTATGCCCTGGCTCTATCTTGCCACGCGCGTAGATCCCGGGAACATGACCGCGTACTCCGTGGCCGCCTATTGGCTGGCCGGCGCGGCCGGGCGGCCGGAGCTGGCCGAGGAAGTTTTAAATGAGGCCCTGCGCAATAATCCCGGCGATTACCGCGCCTACATGGAAAAAGGGCGCCTGGCCATGAAGCTGGGCCAGTATTCGAAGTCGGCCCGCTACCTCGATGCGGCCCTGGCGCGTCTCCCGGGCGCCGCCGGCGTCGACGGCGAACAGAAGCGCCATGACGGCGCCGAAATGCTGGTTTACCTGGGGCTGGCCCGCGAAATCCTGGGCGCGCCCCTCGCGGCCGCGCGCTGTTACCGCGCGGTGCTGGAGTTGTTCCCGGGACGCTTGAAATTACAGGAAAGGATGCTAGCATTGGAGAAAACGGGGCATTCGCCGTCTTCGCCGGAGGAGCAGGCGCGGGCCATGCTCTACCGGCACGGCGATGTTTGTGCACAAGCCGAGGATCACTGATTGGTTTCACCGGAGGCGGAGCAGGGAATGTATCTTCAATATTACGGCCTTAAGGAAAAGCCCTTTAATCTTACGCCCGATCCCAAGTTCCTGTTCTTTACCCACAACCACCGCGAGGCCTTCGACCACATGGTCTACGGCATCGAGCAGCGGAAGGGCTTTGTGGAGCTGACGGGCGAGGTCGGTTCCGGCAAGACGACCATATGCCGCGCCGTGCTGTCATCGCTGACGCGCAAAGTTAAAACCTCCCTCGTGTTCAACCCGTTCCTGACCGAAAACCAGCTGCTGCGATCCATCCTGAGGGATTTCGGGATTGCGGTGAAGGGCCGGGACCGCCTCACGCACATCGAAACCCTGAACGCTTTTTTGCTGGACAACCTGAAGTCCGGTGATAATGTTGCCCTGATCATTGATGAGGCTCAGAACCTAAGCCCGGCCGTGCTTGAGCAGGTGCGCTTGCTGTCGAACCTTGAGACGGACCAGCACAAGCTGCTGCAGATAGTGCTCTGCGGGCAGCCTGAGCTGAGGCAGCGGCTGGCGGCCCCGGAGTTCCGCCAGCTGCGCCAGCGGATAAGCGTCAGGTATCATCTGCTGCCGATGAATGAGCAGGAAACAGGCCAGTACATTGAGCACCGCATGAAAATGGCGGGGTGGGAAGGCGGACAGCTGTTTGCCTCCGATGCCCTGCGCCGGATTCACCATTATGCCCGCGGGGTGCCGCGCCTGATTAACTCGCTCTGCGACATAGCCCTGCTGGCAGGATACGCGGGCAGCGCCGCGGTCATAAATGCCGGGTATGTCAGCAGGGCCATCAAGCAACTGGAAGGTCAATCATGAGTCTTCTTCAGGAAGCATTGAAGAGAAAGGAAGAGGATGACGCCCGGCGCGCCGCGGGCGCCCAGCCCGCCGGCAATGGCGGTGCGCCCCCGGAAGGAACGGCAAAACTTACATTGGCCGGAGCGCGGCCGCCCGAAAACAGGCCGCCGGTCGTCCCGCCTCCGGGCCCGCCTGTTGCCATGCCCGTACCGGTGCCGGCCAGCCCGGATGTGGTTCCGGCTGAAGAGGCTGCCGCTCCCTCCGAACTGGCCGCCCGGGCCGAAGAGGCTGCCCCCCCTGCCGAACGGCGTAAATCGGCCGCGCTCTGGCTGATTGTGCTGCTGGGCGCTCTGATAATCGGCCTGACGGCCGCGGCGGGCGTTATGATTTTCTTTCGCGCCCCGTCCGCGCAGCCGGTTCGCGCAGAAAAAACCCCGGCGCCGGCTGCCCCGGCCGCCGCCCCGGCTGCCCTGGCTGAAGCCACTCCCGCGTCTGCGCCGGCAGAATCGCCCGCGGCGGCAAAGGAAGCTTTGGTCGCCGGCGCGGCTGCCCAGACCGTCGTTGCCGCCCGCGAGGAGGCTGCTCAGCCGGCGCAGACGCAGGAAACCGCGGCCGCGGAGTCCGCTCCGGTTGCGGCAGTCCAGGCCCGGCCGCAGGCGGCCGTCCAGGCTCAGGTTAAGTGGCCGGTGCTCAAGCTTACGGGGATACTGCGTGGTTCGGGCAAAACAGAAAGCTCGGCCTTTATCAACGGCAAGATCCTCGGACCCGGCAAGAAGATTGAAGAGGTAACCGTTGTGGAAGTGCAACCCGACGGCGTAATTCTGCAGTACGGTAGCGAGAAGAAGTTCCTGCGGGTGGGCGCGACCTCGTATTAATTCACTTCGGCTTGCCCTCTTCCGGCTGCAGCATGGCCTTGATCTTGCCCACCGCGCTGTCAAAATCCTCGGAAGCGACGATGAAGAAGTGGCAGTCCCGCCCGATCAGTCCGGATACGTCCATCTTGAGCTGCTCGTCGTAGGGGTTGAGCAGGGCCACCAGAGCGTCGTTCCCTATGATTTCAAAGACGATCGCGCAGCGGTTGATGATGAATTCAAGCGAGAGCTGCGTGACGGTCTCCTTCTGGAGTTCAAAGTTCCCGAGGCAGATCATGGGAGTGTTGCAGTTGGTGGAGGCGAAGGCCATGATGTCGTTGACGCCCGCAAAATTGCGGTCATGGAGGGCGTGCAGGGTCGAAACGGGCATATCGCCGGCGCTGCCGGAGGTTTCCGAAAGGTCGTGTACGATCATGGAATAGTCTTCCTGGCTCAGCTTCTTGGCCTGCAGCAGGTTCCAGGCAAATGAAATTTCCGCGGCGATGTGCCCCTGGCGGCTCGCGAGCGTTTCGCCGTCGTCAATGATTTCCGCCATCACCTTTTTGGAAGACAGGCTGTCCAGCCTGGCGATGGCGTCCTGGACGGCCTGGTTCGGCTTGCTGATCTGCTTGAGCTTTTCCAGGATGTCCTGGGCGGAATCCTCGTCGTTTTCATCGGCCAGGACGTTGGCCAGGCGCACGAGGTAGTCCTCGGCCCGGGTGTGATCGCCGATCTTGTCGTAGGCATCCGCGAGGGTTTCAAGAGAAAAGCGGTCGTTGGGCATCACCTCGAGAATTTTCTCGAACTGCCCGATCGCATTCCAGACTTCGGACTCGGTCTGGCTTAGTTCCCCGGATTGCTCCTTGTTCATGTGGAACCGGACGAATAAAAAGATTGTTATTTGCGGTCTGAAAAGTATAATAATCCCGTTTTATAAATTAGCAACATTTAAAATTATATTGCCCGGCCGGGATCCGGGGGCGGGTCTTCCTTAGGGCTATGGTCATGGAAAGCGATTCATTCAGCGGGCAGATCGGGGCGATTCTCACCCGGCGGAACCTGATGGACCGGGAGACGCTGCAAAAGACCCTCGATGCCGCCAAGGCGGAGGGCAAGAGATTCGAGGAATACCTGTTCGAGAAAAAGCTGATTTCCGACATTGACATCACCCTCGTGATCTCGGAATACCTCGACATGGCGCCGATGAGCCTGGCGCATTTTATTCCCGACATCCAGCTGCTTGAGCTCATCCCCGCCGACAAAATGAAAAGCATCGTGGCCGTGCCCGTGGCCCGCGTAGGCAAAACTTTGACGGTCGCCTTCGGCGATCCCTTCAACACGGCCAACATTGACGAGCTCCAGTCCATCACCGGCATGCGCGTGGAGCCGCTGGTGGCCTCCGAGCGCGAGGTCAAGGAAATCCTCCAGAAAGTCCTTGAACAGCTTTCGCCCGACCTGGAAGACATGTTCAAGACCATGGAGGAAAGCGACGAAATCGAAGTAGGGCACGAGAAAAAAGAGGATGTAAGCCTGGACGAGATGCTGGAAAGCGCCGAGGGCGCGCCGGTGATACGCATCGTCAACTCAATCCTGGTCGAGGCCCTCCGCCGGCGCGCGAGCGACATTCACATCGAGCCTTGCGAGAAAGCGCTCCGCCTCCGCTATCGCGTTGACGGTGATCTCTACGAGGTGCCGAGCCCGCCCAAAAACCTGCAGTCGGCGATCATTTCCCGCATAAAAATCATGTCGGACATGAACATTGCCGAGCGGCGCATACCGCAGGACGGCCGCTTCAAGGTGCGCGCCCTGGGCAAGGAGGTTGACGTGCGCGTGAACCTCCTCCCGATCATTTTCGGCGAAAAAATCGTCATGCGTATCCTCGACAAGTCCAGCCTGGCGCCGAGCCTGGCGGCGCTCGGGCTCGACAAAAAGGCCTACGAGTCCCTGATTTATGCCATTTCTCAGCCGCACGGCATCATCCTGGTCACCGGCCCGACCGGCAGCGGCAAGACCACCACGCTTTATTCCTGCCTCCAGGACCTGAACAAGCCCGATGTCAATATCGTCACCACCGAGGACCCGGTTGAGTACCAGCTGACGGGCATCAACCAGGTCCAGATAAACGAGGATGTCGGCCTGACCTTCGCCAACGCCCTGCGCGCCATCCTCCGCCAGGACCCGGACATCGTCATGATCGGCGAGATACGCGACCAGGAAACGGCGGCGATCGCCGTCAAGGCCGCCCTGACCGGCCACCTTGTCTTGAGCACCCTGCATACCAACGACGCCGCTGGCGCCATCACCCGCATGCGCGACATGGGGCTGGAGGCCTTCCTGCTTTCGTCCTCCATCATCATGGCCCAGGCCCAGCGCCTCTATAAAAAACTTTGCCAGAACTGCAAGAAGCCCGGAAAAGTGCCGGAAGACTACCTGCGCATCAACAACATCGACCCCAAGATTTTCGGAGATAATCCGCTCTACGAGCCGATCGGGTGCCCCAAGTGCATGAACTCCGGGTTCAAGGGGCGCGGTTCGATGATGGAAATCCTGATGGTGGACGACGATATCCGCCAGATGATTTTGAAGAACGTGAATGCCAAGGCCATGTCGGACAAGGCCATCGAAAGGGGCATGATGACCCTGCGCATGGTCGGCCTGGAGAAAGTCAAGGAAGGCATGTCAAGCCTGGAGGAAGTCCTGAGCGTGACCGGTGGAGAATGATGTGCATCCGCCGGTGATTAAAAATCCCGCCCGGCGGGATGCATGATGCGAGGAACAAAATATTATGGCAGTATTCAAATCAGTCTCCAAGCCCCCGGCCGGCGTTGAGCCTGCGCGGGCGCCAGTTTCAGCGGCCGCGGAAAAAAAACCGGTTGTGGAAAAAAACACCCGTGAACAGAAGGGCGGCGCGGAGCGCGTGATCGGCGCCGGCAAGATCAAGCAGAAGGAGCTGCCGCCTTTTTCGCGCCAGCTTTCCGCCATGCTGATGGCCGGTATGCCGCTCATCCAGTCCCTGGATGCCCTCGAGGACCAGACCAGCGACAAGAACTTCCGCAACGTGGTTGCCGGCCTTAAAAACTACCTCCAGGCCGGCGCCTCCTTTTCCGAGGCGCTCAACCATTACCCCACGGTTTTTGACACCCTCTACGTCAACATGATCAAGGCGGGCGAATCGGGCGGGCAGCTCGGCGAAACCGCCGGCCGGCTGGCAACCTTCCTCGAAAGCTCGGCGCGGCTGAGCAGCAAGGTCAAGTCGGCCATGACGTACCCGGTGGCCGTCCTGTGCATCGCCCTCGGCATTGCCGTGGCCATGATTCTCTTCATTGTCCCGGTCTTTTCCGGAATGTTTGCCGACTTCGGCGCCAAGCTGCCCGCTCCCACCCAGTTCCTGGTTGACCTGAGCGGCAACCTCAAGCGCTACGGCATCTTCATCCTCATCGCGCTCGTGGGAGGCATCATAGCTTTTAACAAGTACAAGAAAACCCCGGCCGGCGCCCTGCAGATTGCCCAAGTCGTGTTGAAGTTCCCGGTTATCGGTGAGCTCACCCGCAAGGTCGCCACCAGCCGCTTCGCCAGGACCTTCGCCCAGCTGCTCAAGAGCGGCGTGCCCATCCTGCAGGCCATGGAAATCGTGTCGCGCGCCACGGGCAACAAGGTTTTTGAAACCGTGATCATGTCCGCGCGCAGCACGGTCGAGCAGGGCGAGCCGCTTTCAACCGCCCTGGTAAAGTATCCATGCATACCCAAGCTGCTGGTGCACATGATGTCCGCCGGCGAGAAAACCGGCAAAATCGACGAGATGATGCAGAGCATCGCCGACTTTTACGACGTCGAGGGGTAAGTGATGCTCGACGGCCTGACCTCGATGATCGAGCCCCTGCTAATGATCTTCCTGGGCGTGATCATCGGCGGCATTGTCATCTCCATGTTCCTGCCGATCTTCAAGATGGGCGAGGTGGTCGGAGGTTAGCGGCCGGAACAGCGCGGCGGGCGGCCGCCGCGGACGGCGCTGGGCCCGGGTGAGTTTCAACCCGAAATGCGCTCCACCGCGTCGCGGGCGGCGTCCTGCTCCGCATCGCGCTTGCAAGCGCCGCGCCCGAGGCCGGCGGCCTGGCCGTTGATTTCGGCCTGGACAAAGAAAATCCGCGCGTGGGCCGGCCCGGTCTGCTTGACCACCCGGTAGTGCGGGTTGGTTTTCCACCGGCGCTGGACCAGCTCCTGCAGGCGTCCCTTGGGATTATCCTCGAGCTGGTCGGAAGAGGAATCAATGCCCTTCAGCAGGCCGAGGAAGAGCTTGTGGAAAATACGGCTCACGGCCACGATGCCGCCATCCAGGAATGCCGCGCCGATGACGGCCTCGAAAGCGTCGGTTATGTTGGAGGGCCGGCGGTTTCCCCCGCTTTTCTGCTCGCCCCTGCCCAGCTGCAGCCAGTCGCCCAGGCGGATGGATTGTCCAAGGCCGGCCAGGGCCTTGCCGCTGGTGAGCCGGCTGCGGAGCATGGTCATGTCGCCCTCGCGCAGCTCCGGGAAATTACGGAAGAGGTAATCCCCGGCCACCAGCGAAAGGGCGGCGTCGCCCAGGAATTCCAGCCTCTGGTTGTCCTCCACGCCGTCGCCGCATTCGAAGCGCAGGGAGCGGTGAATCAGGGCGGTGGCCAGGAGCGATTTGCGGCGGAAAGAATAGCCGATGCCCTTTTCAAGGGCGCGATAGGGGTTATGGAAGAGGTGCCTGATCATTTTGCGCGCGGGTGGAATTGTTCGTGGATTGATTTGAGGCGCGACTGGTCAACGTGGGTATAGATCTGGGTGGTGGCAATGTCGGCGTGCCCGAGCATTTCCTGGATCACCCGCAGGGGCGCGTTGTTGGCCAAAAGGTGGCTGGCGAAGGAATGCCGCAGTGTGTGCGGGCTGATCTTTTTCTGGATGCCGCTTTTGCGCGCGTATTGCTTGATGAGCTTCCAGACCGTCTTGCGGCTGATTTGCCGGCCGCGGCGCGAGAGAAAGATATCGCGGTTGCGGGGATCTTCCGTGAATGACGGGCGGGCTTCGGCGATGTATTTCCTGAGCGCCGCCGCAGCCTTGTCCGAGAACGGCACCACCCGCTCCTTCTGGCCCTTGCCGGTGCAGCGCAGGTAGCCGGCGTCAAAGGAGATGCTTTCGAGCGTAAGGCTGCAGAGCTCGGAAACGCGCAGCCCGGTGGCATAAAGCAGCTCGAGCATGGCGTGGTCGCGCACCGCCGCCGGCTTGGCCCCTTCGGGCGCGGCCAGCAGGCGCTCTACCTCCTTGACCGAGAGCGTGGCCGGCAGGGCCTTCCAGAGCTTGGGGGAATCCATCGCCTCGGTGATGTTGGCCGTGAGCAAACCCTCGCGCTGGAGGAAGCGGAAAAAAACCTTGATGGCCACGAAAAGGCGCGAGACGGAGTTAACCCCCAGGCCGTGGCCTTTTTCGAAAAGCAGGAAATCAAGTATGTCTTCGCGGCGCACCGCGTTGATCGAGGCGATCTTTTTCCGCTCCAGGAACTGGATGAACTTGGCCAGGTCCGACTGGTAGGCTGAGCGGGTGTTGGCGCTCAGCCCGCGCTCGAGCGAGATGTAGTCCACAAACTGGTCAACTAAAAGCCTCATATAAAATGCAGGAGGAAGAATGAAGAATGCAGAATTGATCCATTTGCCGTGGATTTATGATTTCATTTCCTCATTTATAGTTCCGCATTCAGCCTTTCTTCAGCGGCATTCCGGCGGCAGGGCGGCAACGGCGTTGGTCTGGGCGGGTATGTCGTTGGCGTCAAAGCCGGCGGCGGCAATGGTGTATTCAAGGTTTTTCCGCGCGATGACCATGGAATTATAGGTTATGGTAGTCTCGCTCTTTTGAAAATCCGGACGGACGGATACGATGCCCGGCTGGCGCATGAAGGAGTCCTGGATGATTTTGGCGCAGGCCTGGTTCTTCACGCCCGGCGTCTTGATAACGGCCACCCTGATATCCTGCTTGCGGCAGGCAACGGCCGCGAGCGCGACCAGCATTACCAGGATTGCCAGACGAAGGGTTTTGTTCATGGCGTTCATGCCGTAAAAGTAATACCTTCCCGGGACGAAGTAAAGGTTATATTCACCTTCGCCAACCTGCGCGCCCGCCCGGCGCCGGGCAAAGAGCCGGTTACTTGTCCTGCAGGTGCAGCTTCACCAGTTCGAGAACGTCTTCCGCCGTCCGCAGCGCCTGCAGCTTGCGCTTGAGCTCGGCGCAGCCCCTGAAGCCGCGGGCGTAGCCTACCAGGTGGCAGCGGAAGTGGAGAACCGCTTCAAGCTCGGCGCTGCGGCGAGGATGGCGCCTGGCCTTAAGGGCCTTTTCCTTGTGCGCGATGCACAGGCGCAGGTGCTCCTCTATGAGCGCGAGGTGCTCCGCGAGCGTGTGCGGCCGCGCCGCGCGGCCGTGGAAGAGGGCGTGGATTTCATCGAAAATCCACGGGTTGCCGATGGCGGCCTTGCCGACCATGACCCCAGCCACGTCCGTTTCGGCGATCATACGGCGCGCGTCTTCGGCCGTGCCGATGCCGCCGTTGCCTATGACGGGAATGGACAGCTCCGCCCTGGTCTTCGCCAGCGCTTCCCAGCCGGCCGGGCCGGCGTGGCCGGCGGTGGTGTAGCGGGCGTGAATGGCAATCGCGTCCGCGCCGCCATCCTCGGCGGCCCGGGCTGTTTCCGATATGTTCATCCGGCCCGGGGCCGGGCCGAGCCTGGTCTTGACCGTAACCGGAAGGGGCGAGGCTTTTTTCATGGCCCTGACGATCCGCGCGATTTTTCCCGGCTGCTCCATGAGGGCCGCGCCGGCGCCCCTGGCCACAATCCTGGAAACGGGGCAGCCGCAGTTTAGGTCAATGGTCTGGAAGCGCCCGGTTTCCGCAACAGCGGCCGCGGCCCGGGCGAGGGTGTCCGGGCTGGAGCCGTAAACGTGCGCGGCCACGAGCCGCTCGCCGGGGAAAGTCTCAAGGATGTGCCAGGTCTGCCTTGAGCCGCGCACAATGCCTTCCGCGCTGGTCACCTCGGTGAAAGTCATGCCGCAGTGGAAACGCGCTGCGAGAAAACGCGCCGCCGCGTCAGTGTAGCCGGCCATCGGGGCGAGTATCACGGGATATTCCACGGCCAGCGCGCCGATCTTAAGCGGCTTGATGAGGGCATCGCCATTTTGCATGTTGTGTATAACACCCCGGGCGTATGAGAATATTTTTTTTGCGCGCGGCCACAGTATTATGATCGGCGTGGCAGGTATCAAGAAAAAACAAAATGCCCCGCGGTTGCCCGCCTCCGCGCCCAAATTCGCCGTTGTCAAACTCCGGCCCATGGGATAGCATCTTGCAGGCTTACGACAGGCGGGGATGAAAAAAACAATTTTAATCAGCAACGACGACGGGTTTCACGCCGCCGGGATAGCGGCCCTGCGCCGGGCCCTGGCCGGCCTGGGCAGGCTGGTCATCGTGGCGCCGGCGGCCGAACAGAGCGGCACGGGCCATGCCATCACGGTGGCCAACCCGCTCAAGGTGCAAAAGCAGAAGCTCGACGGCCGGCACGCGGGCTACTCGGTCAACGGCACCCCCGCGGACTGCGTTAAAATCGCCACGAGCGTCCTTCTCGGCCGCCTGCCGCAGATGGTGGTCAGCGGCATAAACCTCGGGGCGAACGTGGGTATAAGCGTGGTATATTCAGGGACGGTGGCCGCGGCGGCCGAGGGGGCCATCCTCGAAGTGCCCAGCATGGCCGTCTCGCTGGATGCTTCCGCCAATCCCCGCTGGGACACGGCCGCGCATGTCGCCCGGAAGCTGGCCGACCAGCTCCTGCGCAAGGGGCTACCGCGCGCGACCATGCTGAACGTGAACGTTCCCAACCTGCCCCCTAAAAAAATAAAAGGCATGAAGCTGACGAGGGTGGGGCGCTCGCGCTTTGCCGAAATATTCCACCGGCGGGTCATGCCGCGCGGCGGGAATTACTACTGGCTTGATGGAGAGCTTGAGCCGCTGCAGGACATCGGCCGCCCGCGCCCGGCCGGGGTGGAGACCGACATAGAGGCCGTCAGAAACGGGTTTGTCTCGGTCACGCCGATCAGCTTCGACCTCACCGACCAGGGCGCATTGGCCGAGTTGAAGAGTTGGGACCTTGCACTCTGATGCAATTTGGCGATTGATGCTGTGGCCGCGGTTTGGAATATACCAATTGCTACGTTACATGATTGAATGGCAGTTATTACCCCGGCAATTCAAGTTATGACATTCATCACCGTCCCTAGAAACATTGCGGCGCTGCTGTGCATGCTGGCGTCTTTATCCCTGCCGGATATCCGGGCGGAAGACACCATGTATCTTTCGTTCGACCGCTCCTGCGAAGCCGATATCGCCCTTGGAAGCAAAAAGCCTGTCGAAAATAACGGCGCCCAACCAGTTCCCGGCATCCGCGGCAATGGCGTCCTGCTTGGCAATGCCGCGCGGCTTGCATACCTCGCCGATAAGAACCTGCGGCCGGAAAGCGGGAGCGTATCTCTGTGGGCCAGGCTGGAAAAAACGCCGGAAGGCGTCGGGGGCTGGCCGGATCGCGCCATCGCGCCGGAGCCGCCGCGGAAATCATACCATCTGTTTTTCGGATGGGGTGTCCTGGAAATTGCCTCCGCGACCGAAAAGGGGTTTGTCCTCAACCGGATGTTTGCGGGCGACTGGATGCACCTGGCGCTGACCTGGAGCGGCGCGGATGCGCGCCAGCACTTGTTCCTGAACGGCCGTCGCATCTACAGCGCGCCCTACGCGGCCCCCGGCCAGGCTGGGGAAAAAATCCTCCTGGGCAGCGAAACCTGGGACCGGCTCGGGCTGGACGGCGTCCTGGACGAGGTGAAAATATTTGACAAGGCGCTCACGGAAGCCGAGGTTTGCCGAATATATTCGGAATTAAATCCGGTCACCCCGGTGCTGGCGGATTACGCGGGCTTCACCGGGCGCGAAAATATCTACCGCGTGCGCTTTGTCAACATTAGCACCAATGAAGTCAAAAATGAGTTTACCCTCTCGGTTTATCCCAAGGCAGGCCGCAACAGCCTTTATGACCGCAAGTTCCGGGTCAACCTCGCGCCCGGCCAGACCGCCTGGGAGGAGTTTGTTTTCACGCCGCCGGAAGCGATTGCTTACCGGATGGTGTTTTCGGATGGCATTATCCAGCGCACTTATGAAACCGCGGCGCTGCCGGCCGAATCCATCACGGAGGCCATGCCATTGTCGGCGGATGGCGCAGCCGCGATGCGCCTGGTGGAGGAGATCGACTGCGCCGCGGTTGATTCCGCCGAAAAGTATCGCGACGACGGGCATTGCCGG
This sequence comes from Kiritimatiellia bacterium, assembly GCA_041674125.1. Classification (GTDB taxonomy): domain Bacteria; phylum Verrucomicrobiota; class Kiritimatiellia; order JAAZAB01; family JAAZAB01; genus JAQUQV01. The sequence continues at coordinate 6,269 of JBAYWJ010000004.1, read as the reverse complement.
GTTGTGGATTCGCCCGTTGGAAAATACCGCGAAACCACCTTGCGTGAAACCAACGCCGGCTTCGCGTATCGCTTCCATATCTGCAAAACGGCAGTCGGCAAGCCGCACTGCCTGGAGGTGGAGTACCCGGATGACAAAAGCCGCATTTTTTCAGTGTCGGTTTTCCCGTTTGCATATGACCGCGTTGACGGCTCAGGCTGCCTGGATACAATGGGCATACTCACCGGCGGCAACCACCCGCTTACCCGCCAAAAGCAGTGCAAAAAGCTGCTCTTCTGGCCCGACCGCGAAAACTTCATGGCCGTCTTTTCCGCCTTCTGCCCGCGCGGCGACAGCATGGGCCCGGCCGTCTGTAAAATCCGCCTGCACGAGCTGCAGGAACCGTTGCCGCGCCTCCAGGTAAACTTTCCGGAAAGCCTCCCGCAACGGGAGTTCGGCATCTGGGAGGAAGATCCGACCATGCTGGCCGGCAACTGGTTTAACCGTCCGGAGGCCTACGGGCGCAAGGTGGATTTGGACTTCTGGCGGATCAAGGCCGAACGGGCGCTGCAGTACCTGCGCCACAGCGGGAAAACTCGCTGGTCGATGCTGCTGTTCGATTACTACGGCGACAACTCGGGCAGTATGTCTTACCTCCTGCCGGATTCGCCCCTCACCTCGTGCGCCGGGCGCCTGCCGGGCTGGGCCGACGTTTTCGCGCTCGTGTTCGAGCGGGAGGGAGTGCCCTTTTTTATTGAGCTGAACCACCGCGCGATGCGCTCCGGCGCCGGCGCCCTGGATCCGCTGCTGGGCCCGGATGGCCTGGCCAAAAGCACGGCGGAAGCCGTCGCGCGCGGCGAAAAAGCGGTTGAATTGTTTTCAAGCGGCGATACGGTAGCGCTGCACGCGAACGAACCGCTTCTTGACCCGTTGCACCCGGCCGTGCAGGAAGCCTTCAGGAAGGTCATCGCAGCCTATGCCCGGAAGTTCGGAAAATACAAATCCTTCGCCGGCATAAACATCGTCTCCCCGCTGGACATCAGTTTCCACTCCGAAGAATGCGGCTACGGGGACTTCACCACCGGACTTTTTGAGCGAGAGTGCAAGGTGAGCTTGCCGGTGCCGTGCAACGATCCGCAGCGCTTTTCCAAGCGCTGCAAATACCTGGAGGAAAACTGCCGGGAAAAGTGGATCGCCTGGCGCTGTGAAAAGATACGCGACTTTTATAAAATCCTGGCGGATACTTTAAACGAAGGCGCGCCGGGCCGGCGCATAATCGCGCGGTGCATGCTGGGCATGGAGAACCCCTTGGCGGCGCAGCTCGCGCAAGGGCCAATCGCCACCGCCTTGCGCGATGTTTATCGCGGCCGCGGGCTTGATCTTGAAAGGCTGGAGAGGATAGACGGGCTGGTTTTCCTGCCGGAGATATCCCCGAACCTCAGCCGGGTCAACCCGGAATACGCGCAGGACGAACAGTATTACAACTCCTCTCCGGAATTTGCGGCTCTATTCGACAAATGCCGGCGGCCGGCGATCCTTATCCAGCAGCACGCCAATCTTGAAATATACCCGGACATTTCGCGGACGCGCATCAATAGTTTCTGGTGGCCCGTGGGAACCTACATCATAAACAACATGCAGCTCGGCACCTACAGCACTCCCCAGCCGGACAATATATACCTGCTGGAAAACCTGGCGTGGGTGCTGGCCGAAATCGACCCGGTTTTCATTGATCACGGTTTCTGGGGGAGTCCGGAAAACGGCGCGATGGAGTTATATCATAGATTTCACCGGGCCTACCTCTCCATCCCTGCCGTTAAATTTGATAAAGTGCCGGGAGATCCGGCGGTGGTGCGCTTTCACGCTAACTGGTTTTACGTCGTGAACAAGGCTTTCTATCCCGTCCGGGTCTCTTTCGGCATCGGCGCGCAGAACAAAACGGCCGTGAATGCCGTCACCGGCGAAGAAGTAACTCTCAGGGGGCGGTTTGAGCGCGAGCTCAAGGGACACGAGGTGCTGGTGTTCCGGTGCCCGGGGAGCGTGGCCATCAGCGGTTTTTCCCAGGAAATTCCGGCGGAGCAGAAGGAACGCCTGGAAAAATTGGCCGGCGCATGGCGGGATAAATTGCAGCGGTATGCCGGGCGCTTCGGCCGCCATGCCGCCGCGGAGGCGATCATCGGCGCCGCCGAACAGTATCTGAAAAACCGGGAATACACGCGCTGCGAAGCGCGCCTGCAAACTGAAGTCCTGCGGAAAATGGAGCAGGAACTGGAAAACGCTGCCGGGAAAAAATGAACACGGCAAGGCTACATCTCCTGATTATAAATGTAGCGCGCCACGACCGTGTGACGCGGTATCTGTGATTTTGTTTTGATGTCATCCCTTCCTGGGCAGCCGAACAGGATCGTTCGGCGCTACACATCCTGGTTGAGGATGTAGCGCGCCACGGCTTCCAACGTGGCGCGGTGGGCTTGGATTACCGATCATCGCCGAACAGGATCGTTCGGAGCTACAAGTCCTGGTTGAGACTGCTTTTCCTTGTATATTGATATACCATCAGAAAGCTATATAATTCCTTCAATGCATCCGGATCTTGAAAAAACTGTCAGAGAAACATTGGTCGTCAGCCCGCCGCCCGGCTGGACCCCCACCGGGCAAAGCCGCGAGCTGTATGCGGATTTGAGCGAGCCCTTGGTCCGCCAGGCCGCGGCCTGGCAGAACGCCGAAGGGCGGATCATGGATCCCTGGTGGAAAAATACCGAGCCGCCGACCGGCACGGCGCGCTTTGCGGGCGCCCTCGGGTTTATGATCCGCTCCGGCCGGTGTTTGGACCTGGTGGATGCCTGCGCCCGGGCCATGACGGCCGCCTGCCGGGACCTGCACGATGCGGATACAAAACAAATCGGCGGTGCGGAGTTTTATCCCAAGGAATTGATGGCCGGCTACCTGGCCCTCGAAAAATATGTTGATGCCGGCACCCGGCACAACTGGAAAACGCTGCTGGGCGGATACGACCCGGAAAAAAATTACAACGCTGTTCTCTCCAAAAGGCCGGCGAAGGAGCTCCATAATTTCTGCACCTTTGCGCTCGCGGGCGAGGCCTGCAAGAAAAAATACGGGATCGCCGACAACTCCGCCTTCATGGAAAAATACCTGGAGACGCAGAAGCCCTGGTTTACGGAGTGCGGCATGTACCGCGATCCCGACGACCCGATGACCTACGACGGTGTTTCGCGGATGAACCTGGCGCTGATGATGCATTGGGGCTATCAGGGCGCACACCGTGATTTTGTTGACGACATGCTCAGGAATGGCGCCCTGGCGCAGCTGCTTTACATGTCTTCTTCCGGCGAATGCCCCTACGGCGGGCGCAGCAACCAGCAGAACTTCAACGAGGCCATGATTGCGCTGCTGTGCGAGTACGAGGCCGCGCGCTATCACCGGATTGGCGATGCCGCGCTCGCCGGCGCCTTCAAAAGGATGGCAAAGCTCGCCGCCCTGTCCGTGCGGCGCTGGCTGGAGATGAAACCGCCCCGGTTCAACAAGAACGACTTTCCAGTCGCATCGCAGCACGGCCGCCAGCAGGGCTACGGGTTTTACAGCACATACTCCCTGCTGATCGCCAGCCAGTTCGGTTTTGCGCATCTGCTGGCGGATGACACCATCGCGGAGCGCCCGGCGCCCTGCGAAATCGGCGGGTATGTTTGGCGGCTGCCGCATGCTTTCCACAAGGTTTTTGCCACCTGCGGCGGCTACCACGTTGAAATAGATACCCGCGCCGACTTCCACTATGACGCCACCGGCCTCGGCCGGGTCCACCGCGCCGGCGTTTCCACGGAGCTGGGGCTCTCCACTCCGGTCCCGGCTTCTCCCGGCTACCTGGTTTCCCGCGGCCTGCCACCCAGAAACGTGGCCATCGGCCCGGGCTGGCAGGATAGGGAAGGGCAGATCCATTGGCTGGCGGATCATAGCGACGAGCGCGATGCCGCGGAGTTCAAGGTCGAGGTCGCCTCGCCCAATCGGGTTTGCTTCACCCTGGATTACAAAAACCTTCCGGGCTGCGCCGCCTTGGTTGAGGAATACCGGATTGATCACGCGGGCGTGCAGGTCACCGCCCGTATAGCTGATTATGCCGGGCCGATCATGGTCCAGGTTCCGCTGCTTGCGACCGACGGGCGCGAACAGGCGGAAATTGAAGCTTTGGAAAAAGCATTCAGGGTGCGATATAATGGGGAGAGCTTCATGGTTGAATGCCTTGCACCCGGCCGGGTTGAAACCAGGATTGAAGCCTTCGAGGCCTCGAACCGCAACGGGGTCTACAAGGTTGGCTGCTTTTGCGCCGCAGGGAACATTATTTCCTACCGACTGGTGCTTAACCCGCATTAAGCCTTATTTCCGGAACTGTTGGCGGGCGTATCGGCCTACGTAATGCGATACAATGCCTGGCGTCCGCATCAGGCGCTGGGGTGGCGTTACGCCGGATATGGCATACGCAGGAAAGAAATCTAAAGTCGCATGGTTCGCGCCGACCCCCAGGGGGCGGGAGGAATGGGACATGCCCATCAACAAAAGCATTGCGGCAATCGGGGCAATCGGGGTCGTATCTTGAGGAGCCGTTGAAAAACCATTCCGGACGCGACAACTCGTGCTTCGTAGCGAAGACAGCCCTCGCTCGCTGACTTCGCAGAGTAGCAAGCGCGTCCCTCCTTAACGGAAAGACCTGTTAGAACACGTATTTCTGGAGGGCCATGCTTTGTCATGGCCGGTTTTCAGGTATTTTTCAACGGCTCCTCGAGGGCGTGTTGCCCAAATCAGGATGGGGCTTAAATTCCGGGGTCATCGACCCCGGCTACAGAAAAAAACCCGATATTTCTACTGTAGCCGGCCTCGGTGAGGCCGGATATAATTTGGGCAATACGCCCTCGACAAACGACAAAGACTCAGTGGCGCATCTCAATAAATCAGAAATGAACGCTGAATGATTTTTGGTGATTGCCTTAACTGATTCCCGGCAAGTTCCTGGTTTTGAGCAATAGGGCTTGACATGGTTTTAATCATTTGATTAAATCAGAATATTAAAACAAAGGGGAGGTTTTGCCGTGGGTAGGTATGATTCAAGGCAGAAGCGAGCCATCCTCGAGGCGGCCGTTAACGTATTCGCTGAAAGGGGTCTCGAGGGCGCCACCATCCGCCTCGTCGGCCGTGAAGCCGGCAGCAACAGCGCCCTCATCTATTACTACTTCGAGAACAAGCGCAAGCTCTTCGATGAGGTCATCCGCATGGTCTTCAACGATTTCCTGGCGGCCCTGGCCGGGCAGAGCGCGCCCCTTGAAAACGCACGCGCCAGGATTGATTTCCTGGTCAACGGGATCTTCGACTACTATGAAAGCCGCCGGACGCGCATGCGCCTCATGATGCAGGTGTTCAACCTTCACGCCGACCTGCTGACGAAGGCCGTGGTGGAGTTGCTCAGGCAAAGGGAGGTTTTGCCGTTGAAAGTCCTGCAGGACGGCATCGCGCTCGGGGAGTTCAGGCCGTTTTCGCCGCTGCCCTTCTGGTGGAGCCTCCTTGGAATGTGCATCTTCAACATCCAGGCCGAGGAAATCGCCGTCAAGCTCGGCCGGAAAAAAATCTATCCCGGCCTGCCCGCACTGCCTGAGCGCAAGCGGCAGATTGCGGAACTGATCCTGACTGGGATTGGCAATCCCGGGAAGCGATTGAATGGCAAAACATGATTATTCAGGCTTGCTTCATTCGGTACTATCGAATGTCGTTATTAAAGATACTTGTCAGATTATGGCGGCGTGGCGGGACGCCGTCGCCCTACCTTTTGGTCAATTTTCTGAGGTAGGGCATGGGCCTCCGGCCCTGCCGCGTGCAGGATGATGTAGCGTGTGTAAACGTAAAACTTGTTAATCTTTCAAATGTCAGGGGAAATTTACGGAGGAAAACCATCATGACAATTAAAATATTATTACCAGCAGGTCTGTTTGTTCTGCTGCTTACGGGATGCGGTTTGAACACGACAAAGCCCGACGGCTCCGGCACGATCGAATGCACGCAGGTTGAGATCGCCCCGCAGGTCGCGGGGCGCATCGCGGTCCTTGTGCCGCAGGAGGGCGACGCCGTCCGCCCGGGCGACCTTGTTGCGCGGATTGACGCGGCGGATTATGAGCTGAAGCGCAGCGAGGCGCGCGCCGCCGTGGCGGTGGCCGCCGCCCAGCTCGAGCTGCTCCGGGCCGGCAGCCGCAAGGAGGATATCGCGCGCGCAAGGGAGCAGGTCCTCGAGG
>JBAYWJ010000003.1:0-36705 GCA_041674125.1 Kiritimatiellia bacterium | reverse complement strand
CCGGCGAGTCGGAAACAAAGACGATTTCGTTCCCGTCCGGCGACCATGAAGGGCAGGCCTCGGCCGCCCGCTTGGTCGCGGTGAGCCTGGTGATGCGGTCGCCCCTGGCATCCATCACGTAAAGGTCGGGATTGCCGTCCTTGGAAAGGATCAGGGACAGCTCCCTGCCGCCGGGCGCGAAGGAAGCGCTGGAGTTCAATCCGGGAAAATTGGCCAGGCAGCGGCGCTCGCCGGTGGCAAGGGTTACAAGAAATATGTCGGGGAATTGCGTGCGGTAATAGGATGTATACACGATCTGCCGGCCGTCCGGGCTCCAGCGCGGCGCAAGGCTTATGGCGTTGTCACGGGTCAGCTGGCGCAGGCCGGCGCCGTCGGCATCGCAGAGGTAGAGCTCTTTTTTGCCGGTGCGGCTCCCCACCATGACTATTTTTGAGGCGGCCATGCCCGGGTGCCCGGTCAGGGCCCGGACTATGTCGTCGGCCATGCGGTGGGCCAGGGCGCGCGCCTCGTGGGCCCCGCCGCGGTATGATTCCGAAAGGCACCGTTCCCTCGTCATGGTCCTGTAGGCTTCGCAGCTGGCGCTTATCCGGCCGCCTTCGGCCTCGATCGAACCCAGCACCGTGAACTCGGCGCGTCCGCCGCCGGTCAGGTTGAACCAGCCCGAGCGCGTCAGGTCCGACTCCAGGACCATGCGGAAACCGGAAGCGACCGCGTCGCCGCCGGTCCGGAGCCCGGAAAGATCCAGGAATGAAACCTCGCCCAGGCTCTTGCTCACGACAACGCGCTGCGCTTGGGCGGCGGGAAAGAACGCCGGCAGGGAAATGAAAACAGCAAGCGCGGCTGAAAAGGAAAACTTCATTGCCTTGAATTTATAAGCAAATCGCGCGGGATGAAAAGAAAAAAATACAGCATTTATTCTTGCCGGGCGCGCGGCTCGTTGTAGAGCTGCTCTTTCAGGCGGAGGTAGCCTTCGAAGGCGGCGCGGTACTGGCGCGCGTTGCGGCGGTCCGGCGCGAAGATTCGCCTGGTCCTGTAAAATTTTTCGCTTGCCTCGGCCGCGGTTTTGAATTCGCCCCGGCCTGCCGCCGCCAGCATCGCGGCCCCGAACACGGCCGCCTCTGATACGGCCGGCTTTTCGATTTCCCTGCCGGTTACATCGGCCTTGATCTGCAGCCAGAGGCTGTTTTGGGCGCCTCCGCCGATGGAGCGCACAACCTGCGGATCATAGCCGCTGCGGGCGATGATCTCCATATTCTCGCGCAGGGAAAAGGCCAGCGATTCCAGCAGGGCGCGAAACATGTCCGCCTTCTTGTGCCGCAGGGTGAGGTTGCAGAATGCCCCCCGCGCGGAGGGATTGCCCACCGGTGAAATGGTGCCGTCAAAATGCGGCAGCGCCAGCAGGCCGTTGGAGCCGGCGGGGACGGCCTTGGCCGCGGCCTCCATGTCCTTCCACGGCGCCGAGCGGTAAAATTCATTCCGGAACCAGTCCAGCACCAGGCCGGCTGTCTTCGAATAGGCCAGGATGAACCAGTGGCCGGGAACCGGGAAGCTGCCGCTCATCAGGCCCTCCGGCAAAGCGCGCGGCGGTTTTGCGGTCAGGGTGACCAGCGCCAGGCAGGTGCCGCTTGTTTCGGACAGGATGCCGGGCCGGCAGTTGCCGGCGCCGAGCGCCCCGGCATACTGGTCGTTGGTGCCGGCCACCAGCAGCGTGCCGGGTGAAAGCCCCCATGCTTTTGCGGCCTGTAATCTTATTTTCGCAATGGGCGTGCCCGGCGGGAGGACATCCGCCAGCTGGTGTTCGTCAATGCCGCCGGCTTTTAATACGGCCGGATCGTATGCCCGGCCGCCGGGCGCCATCATGCCGGTTGACCCGGCAGTGTTGATGTCGGTCGCCGCCCTTCCCGTGAGGATGTAGGAAACGTAATCCGGAAGCAGCAGGTGGCGGCGCGCTCTCCGCATGGGCCCCGGCCGGTTTTCCTTGAGCCATTTGATCTTGGACACCGTCACGATCGCATCAATGGAAGACGGCCGGCCCGTGGCCGCCTGCACCGCCCGGCGCAGCTCGGCCGCCTGTTTTTCGGCCCGGCTGTCATACCACATGATGGCGTCGTGGATGGGGCGGTCTTTCGCGTCCAGCGTTACGAAGGTTTCGCCCTGGGACGACACCGCCATGGCAAGGATTTCAGCGCCGCATTTGCCGGCAACCTCCCGGACCGCCGACCGGGCGGCTTCGCGGATGGTTTCAACCGGTATGTCGACGTGCCCCTCGCGGGACACGGTCGGCTCGAATTGCCTGCGCCCGAACGCGAGCATTTTGCCGTGGCGGCTGAACACGCCCGCCTTCACGCCGGTTCCGCCGAGGTCAAGGCCCAGATATGCTTCGGTTTTCATTTTCAGGTTGCCAGGTTCACAGTTCAAAGTTCATGGTTTATTGAATAAGAATAAATTTATAAAATTTTTAACTGCGAACCATGAACTTTGAACTTCTTTAACATAATAATTTAGAGAACAACCGTTTCCCATCCCATCAGTTTGCCGAAACCGGACAAAACAAACATGTCGGCGTCATAGACGAGCGCCGCGTGATGGGTGCCCCCGGCCCGGCTGTAGGCGGCCAGGAAATCGGGAATTTCCGCGCCCGGCTTCATCCACCCCCGCACGGCGTCCGCAAAACGGTCGGTTCCCCTCCCGGCGGCCTGCATGTTAACCGGGGCAAGGATAAGCCGGAAACTGTTTCCCGGCAGAGGGGCCAGGTTCACGAAAACCGCCTTGCCGGGGCGCAGGCATCCGGCCGGCTTGACCGGGTTCTCGGCTTCGCCGAACACAAAGGGATATTCGACGAGGTCGGGCCGGCCCGAAAGCAGCGCGGTGTTGACCTCCCCCATGTGGCTCAGAAAAATCCTCTGGCCCTTCCAGTCCGGGCAGAACATTTCCGTGAAAGTTGTGGCGGGGTAGATCGTGGCCAGGGCGCCCACGAGGGCCGCGGTGAGAGCGTCGCCCTCGCCGGCATAGCCCGTTCCGCGCGCCATGCCTAAGCCAGCTTCCAGGAAGGGCATGGTCGGCAGGCCCGAGGCGCGCGTCACATCCAGAAAGTTGACCGTGAAGGCCGTCAACTTTTCCTTTTCTATCCAGCGGCGCACCGCCAGGCCGACCAGGGCCGAGCGCCGGTGCGCCTTTTCGATCCCCGGCCTGACCGCGAAAATCCGGCGGTTGCTCCTGATTTCCAGCTCCAGTTCGCGCTCCGGAATCGCGGCGCAAACCCGGCTCAAGCCGCGGCAATCGCAGGGGATGATATTTATGCCAAGCTTCTTTTTCAGGATTTCCGGCGGCACCGCAAAATCTCCCATGCCCGCAAAGGAGCGGCCGATCCTTCCGACGCGGCTCCTGCGGAACTTGGTGGCGGCCTGCGCGGCGCGCGCATGGCGGATGACGCGCGCGATCACGTCGGATTTCTGCCAGTGCCCGGCCTCGATCTCGAAGGGCTTGTTGTTGCGGATGAGCAGGTTGCACATGTCCTGGACGCCGTGGATGCCGTGGTTGAACATGATTTTTGCCGGCGACTGGCCCGGGCCGAATTCATAGTCAGGGGTGGTATCCAGGATAATCACCGGCAGGTCCGTGCGCGCGAGGGCCTCGGAAGATTCCAGCGAGGGTGAGTAGGCCAGGTGCAGGGTGACGATGGCGTCGGCCCCGGCTGTTTCAAATTTTCTGATTGCCGCCGCAAACTCTTTCTTCAGTCGGCAGACTTGCGCTTCCACCACCTCCAGGCCGCGCCGGCGGAAGTCTTGCGCGACGGCCGCATAAAACGCTTCCAGCGGCTTCCTCTTGTCCGGGGTTGAAATCCGGTCGTAAAGCTCCAGGTACAGCGGCAGCAATCCGATTTTTATTTTTTTCATGTTGTCCCTTTACTGTTATATCAGCCTAATGTCCAGCAGCGCGCATAAATCGCGGTACTTTGCGCGCTGGTCGCCGTAGGCCAGGATGTAGTGCTGGCCGAGAACGTTTTGAATGAAATTTTCCGTATCGCCGTCGAAGTCTATTTCAAGACTCGGCAGGCGCGGCGCGGGCGGGGCCCAGCCGGCTTCCTCCCACCTGCGGGGAGCCTTGGCCCTGCCGGTCATAACGTGCAGGCAATAATCGCCGCCGCCATATCCCATCCTGGCAATGGTCACCGGGCCCGTCTTGAGCCTGGAAACGTTCAGCAGCCCCTCGCCGAAGCCGCCGAAGGCGTTGGGCAGGATCGTCACCTTGCCCCTGACAATCTCGCCGGGAACGTAGTCGGGCACGCCCATCAGGGCGCCCTTGCGGGTGAACTCGTAAAACTCTAGGTAGGCCGCCGCCTGGCCGGCCAGGTATTTTGCCAGGAGCTGGGTTGCGGCGCCCATGGAGTCGTTCTCGGGTATGGAGCAAATACGCAGGTTGTCGTGCAGGAGGGTCAGCGCGCCCGCCGGGGCGAATTTCAGCAGCTTTTTCACGCCGTCCACGTCGGAATATGAAAGCGCCTCGTAGCCCCTTTCCTCGATCTTGCGTTTCAGCGCCAGGTAGAGGCGCGCGGTCTTCATCAGCGTTTCCGGCCCGGGCTGACGGATAAAACGCCAGTTTTTGCGCATATGCCTGACGGCGGCTTCCACGCCGGCCGCGGGCGCCGATTCCATGAGCTGCGCGATTTCCAGCAGGTCGAAGTGCTCGATTTCCGGCCCGATGCGCCCCTTGAGGGATACGCCGTCGTAAAGGGTGCCGTATAGGCGCATGTCGCGGTAGCCGGCCATGCCGATCCTGGCCCGGCGCAGTTTGCCGGTTGCCGCGGCGGCGAGAGCGAACGAAAGAATCTCATCCCGGTCGGCTTTTTCCCCCAGGCGGTTCACCATGTATTTGAAGCGGAATTGCATGTCGCGCATCGGCTTGCGCAGGGCGGTTGTCCCGGCCTGGTCGGCGGTGGTGACAAAGCGGCCCTTTGAACGGCAGCCGGTCAGTCCCCAGAGCAGCATGGGTTTGTGCTTGAAAGGCTCGATGACGCGCAGTACCGCCCAGGAGGGTATCCATCCGGCGACGCATACAATCAGGAAATCAAAATCAGCTTTCTTCAATGCCGCGACGGCCCGGTCGGCCTGGCCGCCGTCGGGGTCGTCGGCGACCGGCCCGGCCGCGGCGAGATCGATGCCGAGCGCCTTTACCAGGGCTTGCGCGGAGGCGCATTTGGTTTCAATTATTTCCCGCGGGGTGTTCACTTCCCCGAAACCGATAAATCCTGCGGTTATATTCAGTTTCATGGATCAAGCCTTTCCGTTAAATATAAGTATAGTAATTTCAATGTCACACTGGATTCCCGCCTTCGCGGGAATGACAGGCCGGATACATTCGTTTGTCATTCCCGACTTGATCGGGAATCCAGAATAGTCGCGATTTTATCGATAACTTTTCCTGCGCACCCGCAAGGATGAGCAATCACGCATTTCCGGCATCCGCTCCGTCCGCAGCCACCTGTTACATACTTCATGCACCGCCAGACTAAAACAAAGCACAAATATCTTTCAGGGTTTCCTCAACCAGTATTTTGCCGCCCGGCGCGCCGACCTTGCCGTTGATGATGAGGCCGCCGTAGCCGCCGCGGCGCTCGGCCGCCGGCGAGGGCAGGTAGCCGCCCGTTCCGCAGGCCAGCTGGGTCACGAAAGTCCTGGCCGCCGGGCTCCGGGCCTTTATCCGCTGGCCGTAGTCCAGGAAAAGCTCGAACGGGTTTGTGCAGAAAGCGATGGCGCCCAGGCGCAGGACATGCAGTTCCATTTCGTATTTTTCCGCAGTTTTCCGCTCATTCCAGCGCTTGAAAACGGCTTCCGCGTTGCGGATCAGGACAAAGTGGTGCAGCTTGCTGTCGTAGGGCCCGGACCGGTTGGGTATTTTCTCATTGCGTTTCACCTCGGCCGTGAAATCCGCGTAGGCCTCCCGGGACGGCATCTTTGCCTCCAGCCTTCTCATTTCCTTTTCAGCCGCATCCTTCTCGCTTTTGCCAGGCAGCCGTCCGGGCAGGACCAGGTTCCTGACCTTGTGGGCCATTTCAATCCTTGCCTGGACTGCGTCCGCGGTTAAGGTATTTGCGGCCGAGATGACCGCTCCGGCCAGTCGTTCGCCGAGGACGGCCGCGCCCCTTGCGCTCCAGAAGTCCGCGTTCCGGTTGCGGACCAGGTCGCGCGGGGACTGGTCGCCGGCGGATGAAACCTGGTAAAGCGCATGGAACTTTTTGCCAAAGCGTTTTTTAAGCAGCTGCCGGCATTCCCCGGCGAAATCCGATGAAACCATGTAAGTCGCCTCCATAACCTGCGAGGGGCAGGCGGCGTTGAGGATGACGCCGGTGGGCTTTTTCGCCGCGTCATAGGTGAAAAGCAGCTCCACGCCGGAATCCTCGTTGCCCTCCATGCCTTCAAAGTCGGCGCGGGAGGTGTCGCCGTACATTTCGGCGTGGCCGCCGGCGTAAACCGCGCGGCGGCAGTGCCCCAGCACAGCCGGGACGCAGGCGGAGGCGGTCATGCCCGGGGCCAGGTTTTTCCATGCGGCTTGGACGGCCCTGGCCAGGCGCTCAATCACAATCTCGCGGTAATCTTCCGGTTTGACCGCGCCGGGATCGGGTTCCCACCATTCGCGCCCGGTGTAAACGGCCGGGGCGTTGTGGGTGTGGATGGCGTTCATGATTATTTTTTCAGGGATAACTTCCGGCTCAAGGCGCCTGACCGTTTCCCTCAGCCGGTTGAGGAATTCAATCGGGAAGCCGACGAGGTCGACGGAAATCATGACGGCCTGCTCGCCGGATTCCGACTTCAAGGCCAGGACAATCGCGCTTAAGGGGGAATGGATGCCCCGTGAAACCCGCTGGTAATACTGCCCGGCCAGCTCGCATTTGCCGCGGGGGGTGATGTCTGTTTCGGCCCATCCGATCTTGATCGTCTCTTTTTTTAACATTCCTTCTTTTCTCCTTAAGTTGTTCATACGGCGGCCTGGCCCGCGCCCGCGGGCTGCTCCCGCCGGTTTGTCAGCCCCGTATTGTCCAGCCTCACGTTCTCGCAGTTGCGCAAGATTATGGCGTCGTCGCCGGATGTTTCAATTTCAATGTTGCTGAAGCTTATGTTCCGGATTGTCGTTTCCCGGCTCCCCTGGACCAGGCAAGGGTCCCCGCTTTTTATCCTGAGGTTCGCAAAGCTCAGGTCGGAAAGCCGCTGCAGGGCGATCTCCTCCTCTACGAATATCCAGATTGGCTTCGAGCGGCAGTTGATGGCGATGTTCGAAAAGACAATGTCGTGGATGTCGGCCAAGCCGCGGCTGCCTTTGGGCAGGTAGCGCTTGGGGTGCTGGATCGTGATCCCGTTGGCGGCGCTGTTGATGACGAGGTTGCTGAAAGAGCAGTTGCGGATGACCGCGTCGCCGGGGCAGCCGATCCGGATGCCCTGGCAGGCGCTTTCGAGAACGCAGTTGCTCACGGTGATATTTTCGCATACGGCCGGTGAGGCATACATGCTCTGGATGGCGCGCAGGACCACGCAGTCATCCTCGGTGTCCATGATGCAGTCGCTGATCGTCACGTTGCGGCAGGAATCAACGTCAATGCCGTCCACGTTGCGCAGGCGGCGGTTGCCGCTGATCCTGACGCGGTGAACGTTCACCTCCCGGCACTGCATCAGCCAGAACGTCCAGCAGGGCGAATCGGCGAAGGAGGCGCCCTCGAAGAGGACCTTGCGGCACTGGAAAAACATGATTATCCGCGGACGCGGAGTGGGGGGCTTGGGCAGCTTGGCGGCGGTGAGATCGGGTTCGTAAAAAGCAGGGCCCGAGCCGTTGAGTTCGCCCGGGCCGGTGATGGAAATGTTTTCCGCGCCGGCTGCGCCGACGAGGTATTTCACGCTTTTTTCCGGGGCGTATTCGCCCCTGAACCCCTGCGCGGCAAAATCGGGGTAATCGGCCAGGTCGCCGCTGCCGGCCAGGCGGCACCCGGCGGCCAGGTGCAACTCCACGTTGCTTTTCAAGAGCAGGGCGCCGGTCAGGAAAGTGCCCGCGCCGCACAATACCATCCCGCCGCCGGCGCGGTGGCACTCGTCGATCGCATCCTGGATCGCCTTAGTGTTCTTCGTCTTGCCGCCGGCTTGCGCCCCGAAATCGCAAATGTCAAAAACGCTTTTCATGTCTTTTCGCAGCCCCTTTTTTATTTCCACTTTTCTTATTTTCACCCTGCCGGCGCATCGCCCCAGTCGGGCACGGAAAGCGTCTCGCCGTCCTTGAGGGCCGACTTGTGCGCCATGACGCCCATGGCCATGTAGCGCGCGGCCTCCCAGGCGTTGATCGCCGGCTGGCGGTTTTCAGCTGCCGCCTCCACGAACTCGTGCACGAGGTAAGGGTGCGAGCCGCCGTGCCCGGAGGGGACAAAATCCATTTTCTGGAGGTCGTTCTCTCCGGCCTTGCGGTTCATCGCCCGCTTGAAGGCCTCCTGCACTTCCGGCGGGAGCGGGTCGAACATCTCGTTGCGACTCAGTTCCTGGTGAACCGGCCTGGGCAGCCTGGAGTAATCCAGGTTTGCAAAGTCCGGCCTGGTTATGCTGTGCCATTTATTCTCCGAAAAGCTGCCGCGCGTGCCGAAGATGCGGAAGGTTTCGCCGTCCTGGCCGGGCTGGCCGGGGGTCTCGCGCATCTCGCAGATGCGGACCGCGGCGCCGTTGCTCATTTTGTAGAGGGCGATTTCGTTCGAGAAATCGTACCCCTTGAAGAAAGGATCATCGTTCCGGTTTTTATATCCGCAAGATGTGACCTTGAGGGCGTGGGCCTTCATCACGCAAACCGGGCCGCTGGTTGAATGCGTGGGGTAGTGCATGGGGGTGGTCTTGAGTTTTTTCCGGACGTATTTTTCCCTGATCTTGTGCCATTCCTGCCCGGCCTTGCTGGCCAGGCGGCTCCTGGAAACCTCGCGTAAATTGCAGCCGGAATCAACGTCGTGGAAATATTCGCCCTCGGCGTAGACGAAGTCGCCGAAGGCCCCCTCGGCCGCCTTGCGCCGGCAGAACATGGCCTGCGGGCGGTAAAAGGTGGTCTCGCCCAGCATGTAGCGCCGGCCGGTTTTTTTGGAGGCCGCGATTATTTTGTCGCACCAGTCCAGGATTTCATCGTCGTCCGGGATCGAGATGATCGGCACGGCGCTGTAGACGTGTTTCCCGGCTTCCATGGCCTGGACGCACTGCGGCGCGTGCAGCCAGGGCTGGGTGATGATCACCAGGGCGTCCAGGTCGCTGCGGCAGATGGCGTCCAGCGAGTCAAACGCGTCGCGCGGGTTAAACTTGTCCTTGAAGAACGGGTCGTCGGCATACTTTTTTATCCGCTCCGGCTCCCGGTCGCACAGAGCGATCCGGCTCACCAGCGGGTGGCTTTTGAACAGGGGCGCAAAGCAGCTTCCGAAAGAACCGAGGCCTACCAGTCCGATGCTGATTCCCATTTTATTTCCTTTCTCTTTTTTCCAACGCAGACTTATTGCCCGTAACCCAGATTAATGAAATTAACAGAAGGCAACAAAGTTAACGAAGAAAAAGGTTCTTTTCTTTGCGAAAACTTCGTTTCCTTCGTTAGCTTATGTAAAATATTTTTTCTTCGCAGTTCTTCAGGTTTAAGGCGCCAGCAATCGCCGGGCGTTGTTGCAGAAAACATCCTCCACGTCACGCGCGCTCAATTTGACGGCGTGCGCCGCACGGCGGAATGCGTCCAGTTCCTCGTACATGAAGAACGTGAGGCGCTCCGCCTCCTGCCCCGAAACCTCGCGCATGTGCCTGTCGCCGGAGACGTCGCCGTAGAGCCCCTTCGGCACGAGGTTGACGTAAAAGCCGCTTTCGCAGATGCGGCGCGTGCGCATGCGCAGGATAGGCAGGTCGCTCCCGTAAAGCACCCGCTTCGGGCCCACCGTTTCCAGCAGCTGACGGAAAACCTCCGCGTTGGTGCTGGCGGAAAAGTCAAAGCACATGTTTCTGGTTTTTGCCAGGACCTTGAAGGCGTCGCCGACGTCCTCCGGGCAGTAGGCCCGGCCGACATGGGCGATAATCAGCCTGATGTTTCGATAACGTTCCTCAATCTCCAGCATCTGCCCCAGGTTGACCGGGTCGCGCAGGCGGCCGTCGCGCGGGATGTGGAGCATCATCAACATCCCGTGCTTGTTCAACACTTCCAGCTGGTGGCGCGGGAAAAAGTCGAAAATCCTTATTTCCTTCGCCGGCAGATAAGGGGGGGCAAGCGACAGGTAGCTTTTCGCTCCCAGAAAACCGCCCTTGCGGATCCTGCGCAGCAGTTCGTTGCCGTCCCAGCGCGGATGGGAAAAAATGAGCGCGGGGAAGTTGTTTTCGAGCGAAGTGCGCGCGACATAATCATTAGCCTCATCCAGCTTGTTTTCAGAGACAAGGCTGGTGAACATCAGGGGCGTGACGGATTTGCCGGGAAACATCAGCTTGTATGTTTCAGCCAGGTGTTCCACGGGGTTCTGGTCCGCCACCATGGAAGGCCAGGACACAGTCCTGGATTTTGCGCCAGGGTCTTTCCTTTTATTGAAACTCTTGAGCCAGACGTGGGTGTGGATGTCTATGATCTTTTCCGGCAGCCAGTCGCGCAGGCGCTTTTCATAAAACTCGCGGTCAACTTCCTTGACTTCAAATAATGGTTTCATAATAAATTAGAATTCAGGAGTCAGGAGCCAGTAGTCAGAAAAAAAATTTAAAGATCTATTTCTGCATTCTGCCTTCTGACTTCTGCCTTCTGATTACTCTCCTCTATATCCGCATTTTTTCCATATTTTCCGGGCGTAATTCAGCGCGAATGCCGAAGGAGTTTTCCTGCCTTCGACGCTCGGCCAGGGCTGGCCTTTTTTGCGCCGCGCCGGGTCGGGCGACCAGTCGTCCTTTTCAAATTTATTCCGGACTGATTCCTTGCGGAAATCGGGAATATCCACCGTCGCCCCGTCCGCCAGGGCGGAGCGGTAGGCTTGGATGCCGACGATCGACATGGCCACGCCGCGGTAGACATCCAGGTAAGGCTGGGCGCCTTTGCGGATGGCGTCGGCAAAGTGATACAGCATGAAGAAATCCCCGCCGCCGTGTCCGGATTTCCTGGCCAGTTCTCCCAGGATGGGAAAATCCGGCGTGTAAGTCATATGTTCGGGATATTTTCTTTTTTCGTACCATTGCTGCCTCAGCAGCGTCACCTGGCCGCCCCGGCCCTCCATGTATCCCTTGGCGGAGTGGATGCGCGTGCAGACGTCGTGCCCGCGCAGGCCTCCCTGGAGGAGCTTGGCCACCGCGCCATTATCCATGCGCACCGCAATCATGGAGGCTATGTCGGAAGATCTCGCCTTGCGCTGCCATTCGGGGCTGTCCGGGGGCGTGCGGACCATGAACCCGTTCACGGTTACCGGCCAGGTATCGGTGATGAACATGACCGGAGCCATGGCGTGGGTGCAGTAATATGAGCCGGGAATCCAGTTGCGCCAGTGGTTGATCCCGATCGAAATCCGGTTGGCATCGTCCGCGCTCATGGGGTGCACATATTCGCATTCGCCGTAGAGAAACGTGCCAAATTCGCCGGTGTGGAAGAGGCGGCGCATTTCCTGGTTGTGCCGCATGTAGGGATAGTTTTCGGCGAACATGTAGGTTTGGCCGCTCTTTTCCACCGCCCGGATGAGTTCCACGCCCTCGCCAAGGGTGTGGCAGGCGGCCGTTTCGCTCATGACGTGCTTGCCAGTCTTGAGGGCCCTGATGGCAAACGGGGCGTGCTGGTGGAAATAGTTTGCCAGGACCACCGCTTCCATGTCGTGCTCCAGGAACTTGCCGTAATCAGTGTAACCCGATACTTTCTTCTGCGTGCAGAATTCATTGAGCCTTTCTTCCCATTGGTCGCATACCGCCACGAGCTCGAATCCGGCCGCCTTCGCGGCCTCGCCGGTGAAGCTGCTGCCGCGCCCGACCCCGACCACTCCCACGCGGATGTTTTTATTTTTTTCCATGTTTCCTTTCTTTTATTTAGGCCTGGTCGTTTTTCTCAATGGCGGATTCGAATTTCTTTGAGCCGTTCAGTTTAACAAATTCATCGTACCAGTCGGGCATGCGCGATTCAAAGCGGAAGATGTGGCGCTGCAAGCCGAGCCGCCAGACATTGCGGTAGAGCCTTTCCTTCGCGGCAACGAACGCCTTCGCGGCGGCAATTCGCTTTGGCGTCCAATCCTTTTCAGCCAGCGCCTCCCGCTGCGCCTCGGCCATTTTCAGCCTCTCTTCAACCTGCTGGAACCTCCATGACTTGGCGGATCCTTTCGCGAGCCTGTCGAACAGTTCGCGGCATTTGGCGGTTTCTATCGAGTCAAAATCGCCCATACGGTGTAAAAGTTCGCTCCACCCTGCGGGGCTGGTGCCGAAATGGCGCTGGGCATAGGCTTTCAATGCTTCGTCGGCGGTTGCGTATTGGCCGGAGGAAAGGCCCCCGAGAATGGCCTTGTTTACGTCGTCGTGGTCTCCCTCGGAATAGGCGAGGAATCCGGCGGCCTTCCGTTCAACGAGATATTTGACGGTTTTTTCCAGGCGGACCGGGGCTATATTGGCGCCGAAGTGGGAGTAGGAGTCGCGGTTGCTTTTTTCTCCGTAGGATATGTGCACAAACGCCTTTTCCGCGCAGTTTTTCGGAATTGGCCGCAGCGCGTAGTCGGTGACGCCGTAAGGCAGGTGAAAGGCCATTGTCTTGAAGAAACCCGGCGCTTCGGAATCGGCCCATTTTGTGAAATACCGGTGGTCGTCATCAGTCCACCACCAGCCCCAGAGCTCGACGCTGATCTTTCCGAAAAATTCTTCTGCCAGCTCGGCGATCTGCTTGAAAAGTTTGCCGAAGCTCGCGATCCACGGTTTGCACCTGTCACAGGCACAGCCGCCGTAATCGTAGGCCCCGCCCGAGATTGCGCCCAGGCGCAGGCCGCGCTCCGAGAAATCCCGGAAAAGGTTGCGGTAGTTGTTGAGGATCATTTCGTTCACGCCCGGCTTGGAGGGGCAGACCAGCTGGCCGAAAAAATGCCCGGTTTTTTCCGCCTCGTTTGCGGGCGTCACCTGGTTGGAAAAGACGTGGTTCGGTGTAACCACCAGCCCAAGTTCGAAGCCGAGATCGGCGGCGCATTTGAAGTTGCCGAATTTGCGCGCCCAGATCGCCTCGGGCATGTTGAAAAGGCTTTGCTTTTTGGCGTAAACGCCGAAAAGGTCGATCGTGTCGAACCAGTCCGAAAAGCGGTTATAACCCCAGAATTTAGCCTCGGAGAGGAGCGCGATCATTTCACCCGGCAGGGTGGATTCGTAGGTGTTGCCGAAATGCGACGGGCAATACAGCTCGCGGACCGGCAGGGGAGAGGTTGCTGACTTTTTTCCATTGTTTTTCATTGGTTGAAGGTGTTTGACCAAAATTAATTCCGGCCTCCACGCCAAAGGCGTGGCAAGCACCGAGCTTGTCCCGCAAGGCGGGAGCCGGCTACAGTAGAAATATTGGATGTTTTTACTGTAGCCGGGGTCGACTTGTCCTGCGAAGTTTTATGCAACGTAACGAAGCAGGATGACCCCGGTGTTTGTGCTTTATTCGTGTTTAAGCAATACGCCGTTGATTTCTTTCAATATTTTCAGAACGTTTGGAACATTCTTTTGCCAGTTCGGTGGAATATCCTCGCTGATCATCAGGCAATGCCGGCTTTTTCCCGCATCCCGGATGACGCGCTTGAGGTGGGCCGCCAGTTCCTTTTCCGGGAGCGAGTACCAGTTCAAATTGATGTTCTGCCACAGGAATTTGTCCGGCCATGCCCGGCGCGCCTCGAACGTTGAAAGGTCGCCCTCGGGCGGCTCGGTGAAGGAATCTAGGCCGTCAAAAGCGAGGTCGGCGATGTCCGGGGCAATCACTTTCAGGCGCCCGTCGTAATGCACCTGCAGCTTTTTGCCGGCGGCGCCCATGATTTCAAGGATTTGTTTATATAGCGGCACCTGGTGCCGCCGGTAATGGGCATGGCCGAGGGTGTCTATGGAAAGATTTTCCCAAAGCTTGATCTGGGTTGCGGGGGTCCTGGCGGCCTGGCGGATTTCTTCCAGCTTGATTTCATTCATCACTTCAATCAGTTCGAACAGTTCCGGGGTTCCGTACGCCAGGTCCACGGAAAACTGTTCAAGGCCCGCCCAGTCGATCTGCAGGACCATCAGGGGCGTGCGCCCCGACCCGAGGCCCTGGACCTGGCCGATGGTTATGCCATTCTCTCCAAGGCTTGCCTCGGATGCCAGGAAAGGCTTTACATCGGCAAAAACCCGGACACCTTCAAGGGCGTGCTTCATGATCCGGTAATCTTCCGGGGTTTTTATAAAATACTCCTGGCGCCATTCGCCCAGGTGCCACTCGTGCAGTTCGCCCCGGTCGGTGACCAGCCGGACGTCCCGGCGCGTTTTGCCGTCCTGTTCGGACTTTGTTTCCTTCAACTCAAAATTCGGATGCGCGTGCCTGACCAGGTTGGCGTGGTTGATCCGGCCCAGGCCGAGGCTGAAAAGATATTCCCAGTCAACCACCGGCCGGTTGTTGACAAACCAGTCGTAGACGGCATAGACCGGCGTCTCAACCGGCCGGCCGGCCAGCGCCTTGTTAAATCTTTTTCGGATTGTTTCCATTATTTATTCATTTGGACCGGCTCATACGGTTGCTTCAATTCTGCACAGACTTTCCGCCAGCGCTTTTCCATGTCCGGCCCGGTCAAATGCGGCTTGAAACCCAGGCGCAAATAAATCTTGATGGCCGGCAGGCGAAAATCGTCCGTATAAAGGTATATATTGCGGTATCCTGCCCGGGCAAAGCGCCTTAGAACCGCCGCGCAGACCGCGTGGCCCAGGCCGCGCCCGGAATGCTCCGGGTCGCCGGCAACCCAGCCCAAGGCTCCGCCAAAAGGGTATTCCGGCCTGGGATAGTGGGTTGCCATGGCGGTGGCGACTATTTTTCCCGTATCCTTGTGCTCGATGACATAAAAGCCATCCGGGAGCAGCCTGTCGAACCAGGGCTTCAGCGTCGCGGCCGTCCAATTCTTGAATCCGGCCATGTCCATAAGCGCAAGGTATGATTTTTCGTCTTCCGGGCGGTACTGTCGCAAGAGGTATCCGCGGGGCAATTTCGGCACGCGCGTCTTTGGCAGGATCTGCGGCGGGCATACCACCATCTGGAGCTGCTGCTTGGCAGGCGGCGGGACAGCGCCCGACCCCTCCCGGCCATGCTGGCGGTAGTAGTTGAGCCCTGCCGCGAAAGTCTGCATGTTTTCCCAGGGCACGCCCGGGGCGATGGAGCTGCTGCCGGCGAGGATCAACCCGGTTTTGGGACCGTTCTCAACCAGCCATTTCATTTCCTTGCGGATGTCGTCGGGCTTGCCGAAGGGTAGCGTGCGCGTCACGGAAACGCCGGCCTCGATGATCAATGAATTGCCGTCGCGCGTTTTCATCCGGCAGATTTTCTCGTAATCCATCCCGTCCTCGTACTGGAAGCCCTGGAAGCCGGAAAGTCCCGCTTCCAGCAGGCGCGGCACCATCTGCATCAGGTTGCCGTCGCAGTGCCAGATCATCTTGATGCCCGCGTCGAGCATGGGCTTGATCGAGCGGACAAAATGCGGGAACCAGATTTTATCCAGTGACTTGATATCAACCAGCGTGCCGCGCGAATCGGCCATGTCGTGGTCCAGGCGCAGCAGGGGCGGCAGGCCGCCTTCTATGTAGGCTTTGGCCACGGCTCTGTTCCTGCGGGACCAGCGGTCGGCATCGAGGGCAAAGTGGCGCTCGATGACTTCAGGATAAAGCGCGTAGGCCATGAAATAATTTTCGTAACCGTAGAGGCCGTAAAGGAAACCCGGGAACCGGGCGCAACCGTAGGGCACTTTCAGGATGTTCTCGCCGAGAAGTAACTGGGTGGTTTCTTCTCCAGTCAGGATTTGCCGGCACAGCTCGCTTTCCGCGCCGGCGGGATCCCGGTCCCAGGCTTCAATCTGCTGGCGCAGGTCCGGGAAAATTTTCTGCTCCATGTGAGCAACCGCCGCTTCCGGCGAATCAATCACCATGCCGTCCCGGACTATCTGTTCAATGCCGGTGGTGGCCGATTTTTTCGTCCCGGCCTCGTAGCCCTTGTCGCCCATGCTGAGCGGGTTGGTAGGGATCCACTGGTCGCACATGCAGGCGCCTGCCGTTTTCTGCATCGCCAGGTAGGTTTCGATCGGTTTCCTTTGATAAGTTCCTTCCGGGCAACCCGCCAGGAGGTCAATGATCCGGTGCTCCATGGGGTGGATGAATCCCGTCGGGATGCCCTTGACCGGCTTCTGGCGGATGGTGTCAAGGGCCAGCTGAGCGTTGTCATTCAGTTTCATGGCATATAACAGGCACAAAGGCCAAAGTCACAGAGGCACAAAGTAATAATAATTTCAGAGAAAAATATCTATGTGCCTTCTGCCTATGTGCCTGTGTGCCTTCCTTTCTTTTTTACCTTGGACATTGTTTTTTCTGCTTCCGATACACTGAATCCGGCACCTTTACCTCGCCGCCCGACCAGTTGTATTTTGGCTGGCCCGGTCCCGCCAGCTTCGGGTCGCAGCACCAGGTGTCGTGGCGGTACTGGTCCCTGATTTTCTTGTCCCGGAAATCGGGTATTTCAATCGCCATGTTGCCGTTCACGATCGAGCGGTAGCCGAGCAGCCCCGGCAGGGTCATGTCCAGGGCCTGGTAGACGTCTATGGCGTGTTTGCCTTCCGGACGGCCCAGGATCCTCTGCAGGAAATAATGCATCGTATAAAAGTCGGACCCGCCGTGGCCGCCGATCCTGCGGGAAAGCTCCGTCGAAACGGGGAAATCGGGCATGTAGCTCAGGTCGCGCTGGTAGCGCGGATGGTTTTCCCGGAAGAGGTGCACGCGATTATAGCAGTCATTCCAGCGGTCGGTCTCCATCATGCCCGTGGTGCCGTAGACGGCGTACCAGATGGCCTCCGGGTGGCGCTTGAAGTTCGCCCAGGGCAGCACTTTCATCGTCCCGCCGTTGCTCATCTGGCACAGGAGCACGGAGCCGTCCGCGGAGCGGCAGCCGAAGCGGCGCTTGACCACGTTGGGCGTTTCGTAGCCCGTGACCCGCGTCGGGCGCGTGCCGGTGATGGTTACGATCGGCCCGATGGAGTGCGTGCAGTAAAACGTCGCCGGGCAGAAGTTGCGCCAGTGATTTCGCTCGCCGCCGGTGATGTTCGGCCAGATGGATTCGCAGTCGTGGACGTATTCCCCCTCGGCGTGCAGGAACTGGCCTATTTCCCCGGCCTGGTACAGCCTTTGCATTTCAAGGGTGCCCTTGAAGTAGCAGTAATTTTCGGCGAAGGTGTAAACCTTGCGGCTCTTTTCCACCGCCTCCACCAGCGCCACGGCCTCGGCCAGGTTCTGGCAGGCGATCACCTCGCTGGTGACGTGCCTTCCGGAGTTGAGCGCGCGCACGGCGTAGGGGGCGTGCTCGTTGGCGAAGTTGGCCAGGACGATCGCGTCGAGGTCGTGCTCCAGGAACTTGTCGAAATCGCTGTACAATACCACTCTTGCATTGTGTTTCTTGATCAATTCCGCGCAATGCTGCATGGATTTCTTTGAATAATCGCAGATGGCCGAGAGTTCTGCCTCCGGGTGCTGCAGCATAACCGACACCATCGTGGCCCCGCGCCGCGCGCCGAACACTCCAACCCTGATTTTCTTCACCTTTCTTTTCATTTTCTCTCTCCCTCTATATGAGACATATAATTGTTGTATCTAAATTCGAAATCCGAATCTCGAAGTACGAAACAAATAAAAATGCCTAAAATTCAAAATCTGAAACATCGGATTGTGGCTTTTTAATTTTGATATTTGAATTTAGAATTTGTTTCGAGTTTCGGATTTAGTAATTCGAATTTAATCACATAATTTATGCCGCTTTGCCGCCGCTTCCGGCTTCGCGCGGCGCTTGACCACGTCGCACAAGGCGCGCTGGAACGCCGCCGGGTCCGGCACCTGGATCGCGTTTCTTCCGAAAACCACGCCGCCGGCACCGTCCCTGACCTCGTCCGCGGCCAGCTTCAGGGCTTCAACCTGGGTCGGGCACTTGGCCGCGCCCAGGCCCAAAACCGGCACCGGGCAGCTTTGGGTGACTGCCTTGAAGTTATTCGTGTAAAAAGTCTTGATCAGGTCGGCCCCGAGCTCCGCAATGATCCTTGCGCAGGCAAACACCTTTTTATGCATTTCTTCCGGGCTTAAATTGTCCGGGTCGGCCGGGTAATATTCGCCGATGACCGGCATGCCGAGGTCCTTGGCGTCTCGGCAAAGGTTGCGGAAAACTTCCACGTTCCTGGCGTCGTTGGCCTCGCTGCCCGTTTCCAGGGTAAGTGAAATTAAGGCCACGTCGGCCCCCAGGCGCAAAGCTTCCGCCGGGCTGAACGCCGGCACTGTCACGGAATCCTTGTAACCCCACTGGTAGCAATACACGGAGCTCCAGTTCAGGCGCACCACCGCCATGGGCGCGCCCTTGTAGTTGAAGGCGTGAGCGCAGTGGGGCAGCATGGCCGGCGAGAGCAGGATGCCGTCCACGCAGGCGTCAACCTTTGCGGCGGTTTTGGCCAGGTCAATCATTCCCGGAATGGGCCCGTCAAACTCGCAGTGGTCCATGGCCACGATCACCGCGCGCTCGTTGCGGTTGAAGAGTCTGTCATACCTGATGTTTTTTGACATAATATTTCCTTTCGTTGAGTGGTAATTTCAAAACTGTAGCCGCCCCGCTCTGTCGGGGCGTTCCGTTGAGTTTATGATATCACCTCATTAATTATTCATTCTTCTTTCATTTTATCGATCAGGTTCAGCGCCGCCTTGACCATTCTTCTCCCGGATTCCGGCGCGAACATCGCCCAGGCCGCCTCGTAGCCGCCCGCCCTGGCCGCGGCGGGGGTGACGATGTAGCCCTGCAATTCGCCGTTGGCCAGGCCGATCACAAACGCGCGCTTTGGCGCCCGTTGCTTTATTTCGAGCGCGTATTCCACGAAGATCTCGCCCGGCAGTCCGGCCAGAAACGCGTCGCCGATGCGCAAAACCTGAACCTCGGCTTTGGCATATTCCGCCTGGCGCCGGGCAAGTTCGCCAGCGGCTTGCGCCTGCGTGAGGGCCAGGGCGTTTTCAGCGCCGAAAACAACGCATTCGGCCGTCCGGAACGCTCCGCGGGGCGCCCTCTCACGCTTGAGCTGTTCAAAACGATCGCGCGCCGCGCGCAGCCTGGCTTCGGCCTCCGGCACGGGAGGAAATTTGTTGGGTGTCAGTTTAATTTTGCGGGATTTAACAACCAGCGGAATATTTGAAGAAAAGTCAGAGTCTTTCAGCGCCTTGAGCGATTTCACAATTAACTTGCCCAGCTTGCGCCCGAGCCGTTCCGCTTCGGTAAAAGTCTGGCCCTTGACGTCATAACGGGGGCTTAAATTCCCGCATGGGCCGTTGTGGTAAACCGGCGTTATGCCGGGATGTTTTTCAATAATATGTTGCCGTGTATAATGCGGGAAATCAGACGAGGCGAGTTTTGTGTCCTCATGGATCACGGTCGGATGCATGCCGTAAATAATATCCAGCGCGTAAAGACGGCTATCGCTCTTGCTCCTGACCGCCAGCAGGCCGACCTCGGGATCAAAAGGACCTTTGGGGTCAAGCCGGTTGCGGCCGATTCCTTCGGCGCTGGCGCTGGTTATTGCAATTTCAGCCGGTTGGGCGGCGGTATGCGCGGCAATGCCGGCGCCGATTATGCCGTTGTGTAGGTGTTCCATGTATCCCGGGTCGGGGGCTGGCACGGCCGGATCATTGCGCCAGGCAAGCTGGTCCGCCGTCACCGGGCCCGAATGGGTGTGGGTGGCGCTGATAAGGATGTTGCCGGCCGGGATCCCGATAGACTTGTTGATGGCTTCGCGGCAAATGGCCGTGGACTGTTGGGAGATGTATAGAATATCCAGGCCGATCAGCAACAGTGGCGTGCGGCCGTCGGAAAGATGAATGGCGGAAGCCAGAAGCGGGTCGTGCGCGCCGGTTGAAACGCGCGCGGCATGCGGATAGCCCGCCAGAAACACCGGCATTGCCGGGGTGATGTCGCGCGTTGCAGCACCGGCCATGAGCGTCATGACTTTTTTGTTTCTTTCCTGTAATTGCCTCCGACCGGGATGTGCCGGTCGGCAAAATAATTGTCGGCTATGATGCAGGGCCTGGATATTTCGAGGATCAAGACCGGACCGACGCCGCGGAACTTATGCGGTTTGCCGCATTCAACCGGCAAAACGTCGCCGGGTTTCATCCGGAAAGTTTTCCTGCCGTAATTCATTTCAACCGTGCCCTTGACGATAAAAAAAGTTTCCTTCTTTTCAAGGTGGTGGTGCCGCGGGCAGGACTGGCGGTCGAATAAAAACAGATACTTGCCGCAGTAGCCCGCCTTGATTTCGTTGGCGACCCAGTATTCGATCAGGCCGGTGCGGTAAAAATCGCCCAGCCCGAAATCCAGCACCAGCGGCTTCACCGCCGGCATGGCAAGGCCCCACTTGCGCAGTTGCTTGCGGAATGCCACCAAGGCCTTGCGGGCCGCAGCGCGGTTGAGCTCCAGCTGGCCGGCTTTATTGAGTTCCAGCATGGCCGGTTTATACCTCGACGGTTTCATGGTTCTTGTGCGACCTGAGCGCCGCGGTGAAAAGCCTGTGGCTCAGGGAGGCCTCAGCCGGCGTCACGCAGCCGGCCGATTTTTTAAGCGGCTCTTGCTTGGCCAGTTCGTGGCAGAACGCCGCCCACATCTGGAGGATCGAATCGGAAAACCCGAACTGGAAAATGCCGCCCGTGATGGTCTTGAAGGCCGTCTCGTGGCCGGTCTGGACCTGCCCCCAGACCTGCTCGCCGCCGGTGTATTCCAAAACTTCCAGTATGTCCGCGCGGACGCTCGACCAGCGCGCGGAAGCCTTGGTTCCCATGATTTCCGCGTACCAGTTGTTCTTCTGGCCCGGCGCGATGCGTTGGAGCTTGATTGTCCAGGGGAAGGGGTCGGAGCCGTCCGCCGGCGCGGCCTCGGTCAGCAGGGTGGCATTGTCCCATGTTTTGCAGGGCGCGCGCCCGCCCTTGCCGTCGGGCCGCTCCTTGACAATGTCGGAAAGGATGGCCCGGACGTTTTTCGGGGTCCAGCCGGCGCGGAAGGGCAGGTGGCAGGCGTGCATTCCGAGGTCGCCCATCACGCCGTATTCGCCGTTGAATTCCACCATGCGCTTCCAGTTGATCGGTTTCAGGGGGTCGAGGTCGCTGGAGTGCAGGAACCCGGTGTCGGCCTCGATGATCTGACCGAACTTTCCGCTTTCAAGCATCGTAAATATGGCCTGCATGGCGGGGAAAAAGAAGGATTCCGACGAGCAGCGCACCAGCACTTCCGGGTGCTTTTTTATGCAGGCCATTATTTTATCACAGGCTTGCCTGTCGATTCCGAAGGGTTTTTCGCCCATGAGGTGTTTGCCGGCACTGATAATGGCGCAATAAAGCTCGGCATGGAGATTGTGCGGCACCGCGCAGTACACCGCCTCAACCTCCGGGTTGGCCAGCAGCTGGCGGTAGTCGTCCGTGTATTGGCGCACCGCCGCAAAGTTGGTCTTGTACCATTCCAGCACGGCCGGGTTCTTGTCGCACACGGCGATAATTTCCGGCCGGGCGGGCGCGTCGACGAGGTGGCACCAGCGCGCGGCGGCGGAGGCGAACTCGCGCCCCATGAGGCCGGCGCCAATTATTCCGAATTTGATTGTTTTCATAAATACCTTGCCACACAGATGCACAAAAATCACAAAATTAATTTTTTAATTTGCAGTTTAGGCGATCCAAAATTAATCAAGAGTCCATGACGTATCCGTGATGCGCGTAAATATCCGAGAATCTGGGCAATATGTTCTTCGGCTAATGTCCGGCAGGCTTTAATCTCAACAATCAAATTCTTCTCAACAAACAGGTCAGCGAAAAAATCACCCAAAAGTGTTCCATCCTCGTCAAATACTTTCAAAGCATATTGTTGCTCTAAAGCAATACCTTGTTTTTTTAGTCGGTGCGCCAGGGCATTCTCATAAATCTTTTCCAAGTGGCCATGTTTCAAGAACTTATGGGCAGAAAAACTGGCTATGCGAATTTTGTCGCACAATATCATAACCTCTTTATCATCCATATCATGTGCCTCTTGTGCATTTTTGTGGCTAATTGCCAAATCCAAGGTCTTTCTCCGTTTCCCCGATCGCCTCGTCAATGATGTCCATGCACTTGGCGGCCACGTCCAGGTCCATCACGATCGGCGGGCTCATGCGCAGAATATGCCCGGCCGGGATCCAGGCCAGGCCCTTGCGGAAGGCCATCTGGTAGACCTGCTTGCCCGCCTCGTCAAATGGCTCCTTCGTGTTCAAATCCTTCACCAGCTCGATCCCCATCAGGCAGCCCTTGCAGCGCACGTCGCCGATGATCTTGTGGGAGCGCTTCATCTGCTCCAGGCGCGGGACGAAGTAGTCCTCCAGGCGCTTCGCGTTTTCAAGCAGGCCCTCTTCCTCGATCGCCTCGATCGAGGCCAGGGCCGCGGCGCAGGCCATCGGGTTGCCGCCGTAGCTGGTGGAGGCGCTTATCTTTTCGACCGATTCGGCGTAAGGCGCGCGCACGACCATGGCCGTGACCGGGAACCCGTTGCCGAATCCTTTTCCCAGTGTCACCACGTCCGGAACTGTGTCCCAGTGCTCCATCGCCAAATATTTGCCGGTCCGGCCCATGGAAGTCAGGACTTCATCGGCAAAGAGCAGGATTTTGCGCTCATCGCACCACTTCCTCAGCTTCGGGAAGAAATCGTCCGGCGGGAAAACCGACCCGGCCCAGCCCTGGATGGGCTCGAGCACTATCGCCGCCACCTGACCGGTGGTGGCCTCGGTGATGAATTCGCCGTAAAACCGGATGTAGGCATCGGTATCTATCGTGCCGTCCGCTTTTTTAAAGAGCGGACGGTACGGGTTGGGGCGCGGCATCAGGTAAAAGCCTGGCGAACGGGTGGGGCCGTTGGCCTTGTTCATGCGCGCCAGGCTTACGGCGTGGCCGGACTTGCCGTGAAAGTCGCCGTAGCAGGATAAAAGCTCGTGCCTGCCGGTGGCCATGCGGCAGACGCGCAAACCGGCCTCGACCGCGGTGGTGCCGCTGTCGTAAAGCTGCACGCCGCTCAGGTCGCCCGGCAGGATGTCCGCCAGCTTTTCAAGGAGCTTCATCTTTATGGGCGTGGTGAAATCGTGGCAGTTCATCAGCTGCCCGGCGTATTTCCGGACCGCCTCGGTCACCTTGGGATGGCAGTGCCCCAGCGTGGTGACGTAAATGCCGGATGAAAAATCCAGGTAGACGTTGCCGTCCACGTCGGTCAAAGTGACGCCCTGGCCCTTTTCAAATGCCACCGGGAAGAGCTTGACCTGGCTGGAATAGCCCTTCATGATTTTGGCGGCCCGGCCGTGGATTTTCCGCGATTTCGGGCCGGGAATTTCACGGCTGACGAGATGCGGGACTTTTTTCAGGTTAACTTTTGCCCAGGCTATGTTGTATTTCATTGCAAACCTCCGGAGGTATTATCTTTTATCCCATGGCAGGGCGGGAACATTCCGTAGGCTGACGGATCCCGCCGCCTTTTCTGTGGGTTTAATTCTTCATTCTACATTCTGCCTTCTACATTTCTTTCATACTTCCATTATCTTTGTCATTTTTCTCAGCTTGCCCAACGCGCCGATCTTTATGCCCCGGCTCGTGATCCAGAGCGCAAAATCGTCCAGGCGGGCGAATTTCACGGCCGCTTTTGACGTCAGCTTGGTGTGGTCGGCCAAAAGGATCGAGCGCCGGGCCTGCTTCATCATCATGCGCGCGACGCGGGCGGTGTCCTCGTCCTGGCAGTAGCAGCCGCCCTCGGGGCTGACGGCGTCGGTGCCGATGAAGGCCGTGTCGGCCGAGATGGTCTCAAGCACCCGCGCGAGCAGGCTGCCGCCCAGGTAAAAATAGTCGGGGTGGTATTCTCCGCCGATGACGTTCAGGCGCACGTTGGGGAAGGAGCTGATCTCGCCCACCATGACCACCGAGTTGGTGTAGAGGGTAATGTGTCCGCAGCCGCCCAGCCGCCCGGCGAGGTGGAAGGTGGTTGAGCCGTCGTTGAGCAGGATGGTGTCGCCCTTGCGGATTTCAGCGGCCGCGGCCCGGCCGATGGCCTGCTTCAGCTCGAAGTTGTTGGCGACGCGCTCGTGGTAGGCGGCCAGCCGGCGGCGGTTGTCTATCAGGCCGCCGCCGAAGGTGCGGATGATGGCGCCCTGGTTCCCGAGCGCTTCCAAATCGCGCCGGATGGTGATGGGCGAGACCTGCATGGCCGCGGAGAGCTCCTCCACCTTCCATTCCTTCTGGATGGCGGTCAGCCTTTCGAGAATCTTCCTCTGCCTGTCAGGCGGTTTCATATCTGATCACAATAATCATGAAATATGAAAAATATAATCGTCAAAGAAATAAAAGCAAGCTTTATTTTGAAATATCCGGGGCGGGAAATCAGGTAAAAATACATATCACCCGCTTGCCGTCCTGCTCGGTAAATCCAGGCAAATATTGAATATTGAGTGACCCCTTATGTCCGGCAAAGTCCTCAGTGCGGGACGATCCAACTGCGCGAAAAGGCTCCTCCGCGATCCGGCCAGCTTTTTGAACGGAATCACTGTCCGATTTGAATCGGAACTAGTGTCCGGATTGAATCGGAATCACTGTCCGGTTTCGATCGGAATACGCATTCAAGATCTTATTTCACTTTTGCTGTTTTTCATGAATAAGGCAGGCTATAGGGCGGGACGAAGGATGGTCAGGATTTGAACGATGGCCAGGCGCCGCCGATTCTCCCGGCATGGAAGCGGATGGCATCGCGCTGCAAGGCCACGTTTAAGTCATCCGCCGTTCCCCGGAAAAGTTCACCGTTGCAACGGGCTGCGCACATGCCGATCTTTTCCGCCGGAATAATGTTCACAATATCGCCGGCGGCGTGCAGGATGGCATGCCAACGCTGTCCCAGCTCCCGGGCGTCGGGATGCGCGCCTTCAAAATCAAGCGCGTCGAGTTCAGCCTGGCTGTAGTGGGCGCGCGCAATAATGGCCAGCAAAGATTGAGGGTTGTAGCCGGGATCCTTGCCGCACGCGGCCCAGAGCAGGTAACCAAGCGGTTGAATCCGCTCGTCGCAATTTAAAATGTCAATCCAGTCCCTGGCCTCCAGGCGGCCTGCCATGGCCAGGACCTTGTTGGTGGCCAGGTCGAAAGGGTGCAGGGCCAACCCCATCAGCTCATCTTCGATGAGCGGAAAGAAACGGTAAGCGCTGTCGCGCGCCCACTGGATAATGGTGCGCTCGTGGTCTCGCGTCACCCTGGCTTCGATGAAAGACGGCGCCTCCCGAAGTATGTCCAGGACGAAACCCCTGGACGAAAGCAGGGCGCGGTCCGCAGCCCACGTGGCGGCAATGGCCTCTTCCGTGCCGTGAAAAAGATCTATATCGCGGGATTGGCGCGGCGTGGCCAGCCACAGGTTAAGTCCTACGCCGCCCGCAACATAACTTTCTCCGTGCTGGCGCCGGCTGGGCGCCAGCAGCTTTAAGATGTCGCCCTGGAGTCGTGTGATAGCCATGATTTAATCTTTTGGGCGCGCGTGAATGCGTCCCGGTTGCCGTAGCGCGCAATCAGGTTTAGCACGCTCCGTGATTCTTCCGGGGTTTCGGGAAAATAGTCGGCGCGCAGAAACCACAGGCACTGGTCCCGGTACTCCTTGATCAACTCCGCGAGTTGCTCTTGCGTGTTCATATTGTCGCGTGCCAATTTCATGCCGCATATCCTCTCAAATGCGTCTGGAAAAAGCGAGAGAAATCATCGCTTGAAATTTCAAAAAACTGATGCAACGCATCTTCCAGGTAATCCCGGATTTTTGCAATTGGTAGGAATCCGCAAGATTGCCATATTGGAAAGGGCGGGAGGCAAAAGGGAAAAAGACCTAATGAGGAAATACCGTGTCGGATTGGAAAGGTATGTGCGGCAGGGGTACGAGGAAGGATGGGCGCTGCGGTTGAGGGGCGGGATGGTGGTGGGGGCGGAGGAATTTATCCGGGCGATCAAACGCGGGGTGCGGTTCGTCGGCAGGGAAACGCCCTGCAAGCGGGAGTTGAGGGGGTTGCATACATTTGAGGAAGTGGTTGGGGCGGTGGAATCGGTCAAGGGCGAAAAATGGAAGGAGTTTGCGCTGCGACATGGGGATCTCGGGCGGGACATGGTATTGCTGCTGGCGCGAGAGTGCACGGGGCTGACGCTTTGGGAAATAGGGCAGGCGGCCGGAGGCGTGGATTACGCTGCGGTCAGCGAAGCGATCAAGAGAATTAAAATCCGGCAAAAGGCAGATCACCCACTTGCCGTCCTGCTCGGTAAATCCAGGCAAATATTGAATATTGAGACTTGATCGTATGCAGGCAAACAGAAACGCATCATCCCTTTTTTCATGAGGGCTTCCACTGAACGTCCGAAACGTCTTTCCGTTTGCCTGCCTTTTTGAAGGCTATCCAGTGACGGTCACAAAAACAAAAAAATGTTAAATATAAAAGGGCTCCAACTTGTTAGGTCAGAGCCCTTTTATTTGCGGATATAAAAAGGGGCCTTACTGCACGGTCACATTCACCGAATCAGCTAAAATCGTTCCGTTGACGTCTAAAACGCCGTCCATCGGATAATCAACGGCAAACCAGAACGTATACGATCCTACCGGCAAACCGGTATAGCTCAACACTTGCGTTTCAGGCAGATTGATTAACCCCCCCATATACATCGGATGGCAATTCGAAAGATTGCCGTCAAAGGATGTCCATCGCATTGAGTCGTTCAGGTAATACCATGACGATCCGGCCTGAGCAACAATCCACCAGTCGACAGCAACTCCAGCATAATTTCCCGGATATAACCGAACCGTGATTGAAAGAGTAGACCCGCTGTTGATGCTAATGTCATTAGTCGAACCATTTGCTTGGATTACCGGGCCAATAATGATCCATAGCGCAGTTGGGCGGCCGGCAAAAGTCTCGCCCCAGCCGGTGGTTCCCGGTAGATAATAGACGGTTGTGTTGTCGGTGCCAGAGAAGACGTCCGAACCAATGCTTGGAGCGTTACCAGTGAAATAGACGCTGATCAGGCTGGTGCAGACACCGAAAGCCCCATTCCCGATGTTGGTGACGCTGCTTGGGATTGTAACGCTGGTCAGTTGCCAGGAGCCATAGAACGCCCAATCCCCGATGGTGGTGACGCTGGCGGGGATTGTATAGCTTCCAATTTTGCCGCCCGGGTATTGAATGAGTGTTGTCTGGCTCTTGTTGAATAGGACTCCATCCGCGCTGCTGTAAGACGCATTGGCCGAATCCACGGTAATTGAAATTAGGCCGCACCAAAAGAACGGAGAGTGCCCTATACTGGTGACGCTGGCGGGGATTGTGACGTTGGTCAGATTCCAACAGCCATCGAACGCATTATCACTGATGGTGGTTACGCTGGCGGGGATCGTGACGTTGGTTAGGCCGGCGCACCAATAGAACGCTTTGCTCCCGATGGTGGTTACGCTGGCGGGGATCGTATAGCTTCCAATTTTGCCGCCCGGGTATTGAATGAGTGTTGTCTGGCTCTTGTTGAATAGGACTCCATCCGCGCTGCTGTAAGACACATTGGCCGAATCCACGGTGATAACCGTCAGGCTGTCGCTCCAGAATGCCAATTCGCCGATAGTGGTTACGCTGGCGGGGATCGTGACGTTGGTCAGGCCGCAGTTACGAAACGCATCGTCTCCAATGTTGGTGACACTGACGGGAATGGTCACGCTGGTCAGATTGGTGCAGTCAATGAACGCCCCATTCCCGATGCTGGCAACGGGCAAGGCAGCGATGGTGTCAGGGATGACAACCGCGCCGCCAGCGCCAGTGTAGTTGGTGATGGTGATATTAGTGCCATCTGACGAGTAGGAGAAATCACCAAACTGATCGGCAGTTGCCACCAGAGGCGTTGACAGAAGGACGAAACCAAAAAAGGCGAGCAGATTATTTTTCATAGCAGCTTTCCTCTCTTTCGCTTTGTTATTAGTTTCATACTAATTATTTTTATGCTATTGGTTTTGGACTCCAATGTCAAATGTTTTCATCCTGTTTTTTTCATCCCGGGACGCGGTATTTCATAGCCGGGTCATGGTCCGGGCCGGTTTTGTGTCTCTTTGCATCATTCTTGTTAAATGCGTATTCTCACCAAAGTGAACACCTGTTCTCATGAGAAAGTGAACAGTATTCGGAGCGTAGCGACAAGAAATCAGTGACGCGTCTCAATAAATCATAAATGAGCATTGCGTATTGACCCGGCTTCGCAATCACTCTTTATAAAGTGTGACATATCCGGCCGGCGGGAGAATAAAACAATCGTCGCTCAAATCCTGCCCTTCCAGCTTTTGCTTTTGCATTGGGCGCTCAAAATGTTATCTTCTCCGTGTAAGCCAGCCCTTTCCCGGGGCGCGGCTGGCAGGCAAACAATGAAACTGATACGGTGGCGTCCATAAAAGACGCCTGGGCTGAAGTGATTTTCCGCGGTTTTTCTGACAGTCTGACAGCCTATTAACCTGCATCCTTTGGGATGCTTATGAAATTAATCGACAGGTATATTTTCACCCAGTTCCTGGTGCCGCTGGTCTACTGCCTGATCACCTTCAGCATGCTGTTCGTGATCGTGGACCTCTTCGACCACCTCTCGGATTTCATCGAGGCCAGGACCCCCCTCGCGCAGGTAGCCCTCTATTACATTTTCGTCATGCCGACCCTCCTCATTTACATCGCGCCCATCTCCCTCCTGCTCGGGCTGCTCTACAGCCTCTGGCAGCTGAGCCGGCACAACGAGCTCACCGCCCTGCGCGCCTCCGGCATCAGCTTTTACCGCATCACCGTGCCCATCATGCTCGTGGGTCTTTTCATGAGCCTCTCCATCTCCGCCCTGCAGGAAACCGTCGCGCCGCGCGCAACCCACTGGGCCTGGCAGTTCATCAACCAGCAGAAAAAGGGCGGCAAGGTCTCCATGAACCAAGCCTCCGACCTGCCGTTCAAAAACGAGGAGGCGCACCGCATCTGGAACATCCGCAAGTTCGACCTGGCCACCCACGATATGCAGGGCGTAAAGGTCGTCCAGCAGCGCAAGGACGGCTCGGACCTGGAAATTGTCCGCGCCGAGGAGGCGCGCTACTTCGACGGCAAGTGGTGGCTCTTCAACGTCAGCATCCAGAAGTACGATTTTTACAACAACCCCATCGGCGCCCCGACCAGGGAGCCACTGCGCCAGATGGCCGAGTGGGACGAGACGCCGGAAGACTTCATGCACGAGGTAACCAGCATGGAGTTCCTTTCCGCGCGCGACCTGTGGCGTTTCGTCGCCGCGCGCAAAAACCTTTCCGACAAGCGCCGCGCCCAGATCCTGGTGGACATGCACGCGCGGCTGGCCATGCCCTGGACCTGCCTGGTGGTGACCATCTTCGGGATCCCCTTCGGGGTCCGGACCGCCCGCAAGGGCGCGCTGGCCGGCATTATCTCGGCCCTGCTGACTTTTTTCTTTTTCTATTTCCTCATGACTTTCGGCCAGTGGCTCGGCAAGAACCAGTTCGTCGAGCCCGCGGCCAGCGCCTGGATGCCGAACGTTTTCTTCCTGCTGGCGGGAATTTTGCTGATGTTCCGCACGCGGTGAGCCGGAATTGGTATGAATATCCTGGTCGCTCCCAACAGCTTCAAGCAGTGCCTTGGCGCGGTCGCGGTCGGCAGGGCCATCGCGTCCGGCGTGCTTTCTGCGCAACCTGGCGCGAAGGTAAAGATAATCCCGCTTGCGGATGGCGGCGACGGCCTCCTGGAAGCGTGCGCTTTTTTCATGGGCGGCGCCCTGGTTTGGGAGGATACCTGTGACGCCCTCGCGCGGCCGGTCAGGGCCCCCTGGCTGAAAGCCGGGACAACGGCTGTAATCGAGCTGGCGCAAGCTTCCGGCCTGGCGCGCTTGAAAGGACCGGAGGAATACGATCCGCTCCGCGCCACCACCGCCGGCACCGGCCGGCTGGTTGCGCGCGCGCTCGAAAGCGGGTGCCGCCGGATCGTCATCGGCCTCGGGGGCAGCGCCACGCTCGATGCCGCCTGCGGCATGGCGGCGGAGCTGGGCTTCGGCCTGGCGGATGTCAAGGGCCGGACGATACCGCCCGGGGGAGGCGGCCTCGACCGGCTGGCGCGGATTGATGCCTCCGGCGTGAACAAGCGCCTGAAAGAAGCCGGGGTGATCTGCCTTGCGGATGTTCGCAACACGCTCCTGGGTCCGGCCGGGGCCGCGCGCATGTTCGGGCCGCAGAAAGGCGCCAGCGCCGCCCAGGTGGAGCTGCTTGAGAAAAACCTGGCGCACTGGGCGGAAATTGTCGGTAAAGACCTGGGGCTTGACGTGCTGAATATCGAAGGCGGCGGCGCGGCCGGCGGCGCCGGGGCGGGGTGCGCGGCCTTTCTCGGCGCCAGTCCGCGCAGCGGCGCCGGATGGGTCGGGCATGCGGCCGGGCTGGAGGAGGCTGTCAGGAGGGCCGACCTGGTTTTCACCGGCGAGGGCCGGATTGACGCGCAGACCGCCTGCGGCAAGATACCGGCCTACGTGGGGGCGCTTGCGAAAAAGCACGGGAAACCCGCGGTGGCCCTGGGCGGTTCGGTGGAGGAGGGGCTTGATTTGACCGCATCCGGCCTGGCTGCCTGCCTTGCCATCAATCCGCCGGGCATGGCGCTGGAAGAGGCTTTCCGCAACGCCGAAAAAAACCTTGCATCGGCCGCGGCGCAGGTTATGATGGACAAAAACAAAAGCAGTAGACAGAAATCGGAATTAGGAAGTTGAACCTGAAGAACTGCTGAGAAACACAAGGGAATAATATTTTACAAAAGCGAGCCCTGGCCGGCGCGGGCCGGCTAAGGAAACAAAGGATTCGAAAAGTATGCTTCGCGACAAACTTCGTTTCAGCCCTTGCTGATCCGCCCAGGCGGAAACTTCGTTGCCTTTTGTTAAATTTCAGGCGATAAAATATGTCAAACCCTTCCGTAATTGCCCCGATTGGCATGGCGCTGGTGACCACGCGGCGCATCCTCTTCCAGCAGTTCGACCTTGTCAGGTGGCTGGCGATCGGCTTCACCGCCTGGCTGGCCGCCCTGGACGGCGGACTCGGCAGCAGCTTCAACATCAACCCCGGCCATTACGAAAAAGGTGACATACCGCAGGCGGTTTGGGACTGGATTGTCGCGCACCTTTTCATCGTGATCCCGGCCGTCATCCTGCTGGCGGCCGTGGGGCTGGTGATCGGGCTGCTGGTGCTGTGGGTGAGCTGCCGGGGCAAGTTCATGTTCCTCGACAACGTCGTCGGCGGCCGGGCCGAGATCATCGAGCCCTGGAACCGGTTTCGCGCCCAGGGCAACTCCTGCTTTTTGTTCGTGGTCTGCTTCAGCCTTGCGCTCGTGGCGGTGTTCATCCTGGGGTGCGGCCTTTGCCTGCTGGTCGGCTGGCCGGACTTTTCACGCGCGCATTTCGGTTGGTTCGCGGCCGGGGCGATCGCGGCGGGTGTGGTTTTCCTGGTATGTTTCCTGGCAACCGCCCTCTGCGCGCGCGCTTTTTTCGAGGACTTCGTGATACCGATCATGGCGCTGCAGAAGTGCCGCGTCATGGAAGGCTGGAGCGTCTTTTTCGACCTTTTCCGGAAGCAGGCCGGCATTTTCATCTTATACCTTCTTTTCCGGGCCGCGCTCTGTATCGCCATCGGCCTGATAAGCGTTCTCGCCTGCTGCCTGCTGTGCTGCACCGTGCTTATCCCGTATGTCGGCACTGTCATACTCCTGCCGCTCTATGTCTTCTGGCGCAGCTATTCCGTGCATTTCCTGGGCCAGTTCAGCGACAGCTTCAGGATGTTTGAGGGCGGCCAGGACGATTATATTGCCTTGCAGTGAACCCGGGGCCGGGGCACGGCCCGTGGGCGAAAGCACCCCGCCGGCCCGCGCCGCGCGCTCTTGAAACAAAAAAAATCTGCGCCGGGAGAAAAAAATAAAATGTCATTAATGACGGAAATCCTCAGGCAGGCGGTCGAACAGCGCGCTTCCGATATCCACATCAAGCCGGACGCCCGTCCGTTTTTCAGGATTAACGGCCAGCTCGTTGATAGCAGCCTGCCCCTGGTTCCGGCGGCCAGCGTCCTGCCCTTGCTCAACAGCATCCTGCCCGCCCACCTGAAAAAGATAGAGGATTCGGTCCAGGAGCTTGATTTTTCATTTTTTGAGGAAAACATCGGGCGCTTCAGGGTGAACGCCTTCAATTCGCGCAACCTCCCCAACCTTTCCCTGCGCCACGTGAAGGAAAAGGTTCCCTCCTTCGAGGATATGCACCTGCCGCAGACCCTGAGCCGCCTGGCCTCGGCCGACAGCGGCCTCATCATGGTCTGCGGCGCCACCAGCTCGGGCAAGTCAACCACACTCGCGGCCATGCTCGATTACATCAACAAGACCCAGTGCTCGCGGATCATCACGGTGGAGGACCCGGTCGAGTATGTTTTCAAGGACAACAAGTCCCTCATCACCCAGAGGGAGGTCGGCCTGGACACGCTCTCTTTCCACGTGGCCCTCAAGCACGTCGTGCGCGAGGACCCGGACATCATAATGATCGGCGAGATGCGCGACCACGTCAGCTTTTCGGTGGCCCTCAGCGCCGCCGAGACCGGCCACCTGGTCCTGAGCACCCTGCACGTCAACTCCGCGGCCTACATCGTCCACCGCATCCTCGACTTTTTCCCGCAGAACGAGCGCGACCAGGTGCGGATTTCGCTGGCCAATTACCTGGTGGCGGCCATCTGCCAGCGCCTGGTGCCGGCCGTCAAGGGCGGCGTCATGCCGGCGGTGGAAATCCTGATCAACACCCCCACGGTCCGCAAGCTGATCATGGAAAACAAGCTCGACACGCTCTTCGCCGCCATCGAAACCGGAACCGACGACGGCATGCAAACCTTCAACCAGGTACTGTTCCAGCTGATCAAGAGCGGCGACATCACCGAGGAAATCGGCCTGGCCAATTCGCCGCGGCCGGAAGCGCTCAAGATGAACCTCCAGGGCATTTTCCTCGACGAGGGCCGCCGCATACTCGGCTAGGCCGACCCATTCCATGAACGGACGCGAAAGAATAGAATACGCCCTCAAGCACCGCGCCGCGGATCGCATCCCGGTTGACCTGGGCGCTTCGGAATCCACCGGCATCCACGCCGTCGCATATAACCGCTTCAAGGATTTCCTCGGCCTCCGCGGCGGGCGCGCGCAGGTCTACGACCTGACGCAGATGATCGTCAAGGTTGAGCCGCAGGTGCTGGACAAAATCGGCGCCGACGCCGTCCCGCTCCTGATCGAGCCGCGCTCCTGGAAGGAATGGCGGCTGCCGGATGGAACCCGGTGCGAAATGCCGGCCGGGGCCAGCCTCCGGCAGGGCCCGCAGGGTGCGGAGCTGCTGGCGGAGGATGGGACGATCGTGGCAACCTGCCCGGCCGGCTCTTATTATTTTGACACCTGCTTTCACCCTCTGGCCGGAGCATCATCGCCGGCCGATATCGAAAAGGGCCTGGCGCACCTGCGGGGCTTTGACTGGCCCCGCTTCTGCGACGAGGATTTTTCCGACTTGCGCCGCCGGGCGCGCGAGCTGCATGAAAAGAGCGGCCGGGCCGTGGTCGGCAACCTGTGGGTGCACGTGTTCGCGGCCGGGCAGATTTTGCGGGGCTTTGAAAACTTCATGGTGGACCTGCTGGCGGATAAGCCCTTGGCCCACGCCCTGATGGGCACTCTGGTGGACTGCTACGAGGAGCGCGTGCGCCGCTACGTGGAGGCGGTGGGGGAATATTGCACCGTGATCCAGGTCAACGACGACCTGGGCACCCAGAACGGGCCGCAGATCGCCCCGGAAACATACCGGGAAATGGTGAAGCCCCACCACAAGCGCCTTTGGGGCCTCATAAAGAAGCTGAGCGGCAAACCGCTGCTGCTGCATTCATGCGGCTCGGTTTACGACCTCATCCC
Source organism: Kiritimatiellia bacterium (assembly GCA_041674125.1). GTDB lineage: Bacteria > Verrucomicrobiota > Kiritimatiellia > JAAZAB01 > JAAZAB01 > JAQUQV01. The sequence continues at coordinate 2,516 of JBAYWJ010000003.1, read as the reverse complement.
CGACCTGCTTGAAATCGGCCTCGACGCCCTCAATCCCGTGCAGGTGCGCGCGGCCAACATGGATAGCTCCAAGCTCAAGCGCGAGTTCGGCAAGGACCTGGTTTTCTGGGGCGGCGGGTGCGATACGCAGCAGGTGCTCGGCGGCGGCACGCCCGCGCAGGTACGGGAGGAAGTGCGCCGGCGCTGCGCCGACCTGGCCCCCGGCGGCGGATTCGTCTTCAGCCAGGTGCACAACATCCAGCCGAACGTGCCGCCGGAAAACATCGCCGCCATGTACGAGGAGCTCCGCGCGCAGGCCGGCGCATAAAAAGATTTGCCTGGGTTTGTTTTTGTGATATAAGTCGCCTGGAAATAAAACGAAAAAGGAAGCCGCACGGATGCTATTGGGAGGTACAACGATGAACATACAGGAAACCAGGCAGGGTAACGTCAACGTCATATGCCCGGAAGGCCGGCTCGACTCGATGAACTCCATTCCCTTCGACAAGCACCTCTCGAAGCTCATCGAGGAAGGCAGCGTTTTCATCACCCTCGATTGCGCCAAGCTCGACTACGTCAGCAGCGCCGGCCTGCGCGCCATCCTTTCGGCGGCCAAGAAGGCCAAGCAGGCCAAGGGCAAGCTTACGCTCGGCAATCCCACCCGGCAGGTGAGTGAAATCCTCGACATCGCCGGCTTTTCAAGCATCCTGCCGATCTTCAAGACGCTCGACGAAGCCGTCAAGGCCTGCACCGCCTGACAATGAATTTCGCCGAAATACTTTTCCTGTTTGCCCTCGACGGCGGGCGCGGAACCATCAAGCCGGAAATGGAGCGCGGCCTCGATTGCGCGCTTGCCGGGGCCCTCCTCATGGACCTCGCGCTCCATAACCGCGTCGATACTGATCTCACCTGCATCCGCACGGACCCGGAACAGGCCTCGCGCGACCCGCTCCTCCTGCGCGTCGTGGATAAAACCCCCACCGGCGACGGCCTGCTGGATGGCGCCCTGGAGGAAATCCGGCACAAGTCCGACCCGCGCCCCACGCGCGACTGGCTGATCCGCTTTTCGGCCGGGGGCGGCACGCTCCGCGCCCGGGTGGCCGGCGCACTTGCCGCGGCCGGCATTCTGGAAATAAGGGAGGAAAGGAAGATGTTTTTCTTCAAAACCAGCCGCTTCCGCATCCTCGATTCCGGCGGCATGGATGCGGTCAAGGCGCGCCTGAAAGAGCTCGTGCTGGGGGATGAGATTCCCGACCCGCGCGAGGCCGCGCTGGCCGGCATAGCCGATTTCTGCAGGCTCTTCGACAGCCTTTTTTCCACGGAAGAAATGGCGCGCGTCCGGCCGCGCATCGACGCCATCCGCAAGCTCGACCTGATCGGCCAGGCCATGGCAGTGCTCATCCGCGATGTCGAGCAGGGCGCTTAATCCTGTAAGCCATGAAGCTCGCCGCGCGGCCGTCTCCAACGCAGGCATAGCCGGCATTAAGGCGGCTCTACTGCCGCGTAACCAGCGTATCTCATCAGCAGGAATCAAATAATTAAATATGCGCTTCGGCCTGAGCTCGGGACGAAGGCAGGATTAATTCCGTCCTCGCAGGCGCTCCGACCGGCGCGCTTTACCAGCGCTCGCGCACGAGGATAAAATAAAGCAGCAGAGCGACCGCGATAAGCGCCATGGGCCACTTCAGCTCCCTGCCGCGCCCGCTGACAAGCTTGATGCAGGGGTAGGCGATGAAGCCGATGGCAAGTCCGTCGGCCACGGAGTAGGTGAGCGGTATGCCGATCGTGGTAAGGAAGGCGGGAATGGCCTCGGTGTAGTCGCCCCAGTCCAGCTTCCTGATGTTCTGGATCATCATGAAGCCCACGATCACCAGGGCCGGCGCGGTGATCGGGGCGTAGCTCCCCACCATCTTGATTACCGGGCCGAAGAAAAGCGCCCCCAGGAACAGCGCGGCCGCCACCAGGCCGGTCAGGCCGGTGCGCCCGCCCTGCTCGATTCCGGCCGCGCTTTCAACGTAGCAGACAACGGTGCTGTTGCCAAGGCAGGCCCCGGCCGCCGTGCCGATGGCGTCCGCCATGAGCGCCCTTCCTGCGCGGGGCAGCTTGTTGTCTTTCATGAGCCCCGCCTGTTCCGCCACGCCTATCAGAGTGCCCATCGTGTCGAAAACCGCCATGAAGAGAAAAATGATGATGAAGGGCGCCATGGCCGCCGAAAGTGCGCCGGCCAGGTCCATTTTCATGAACACGGGCGCCGCCGAAGGGGGCATGGCGAATACCCGCTCGGCCATGACAAAATGGGTCATGATGAGCGACTTGGCCACCGGCGCCGACTTGATGACCGCTTCGGGCAGGTGCGGCAGGGCGTGCTTGACGGCAATGGCCAGGAGGGACGTGGTCAGTATGCCCAGGAGGATCGCGCCTCTCACCCGGCGCGCCTGCATGGCCGCGGTGACGACCAGCCCGGCCAGGAAAATGATCACATCCGGCGAGCTGAACTCGGGGTTGAGCTGGACCGCCGTGCCCGGGTTGGGAATGAT
>JBAYWJ010000002.1:0-42322 GCA_041674125.1 Kiritimatiellia bacterium | reverse complement strand
TGCCGCACCGTCGCCACCACCTGGGTGGGGTTCCTGGCAAACTCGGCCACGTGCAGCACCATGTCAACCGCCCCGGTCTGGGAATAGCCTTCCATGGCCAGGGGGTAATTCGTCAGGGCGCTCACTATCATCCGGCTTACAAAGGTCCCCAGCGCCATCCCGTATGAATCGTTGGTAACCGTCAAGGTGCCCGAGCCCGGCGCGGCAAGGGGGGCGCCCGAGTTCGGCCCGCTGGCCCAGAGGCTCGTGATGGAAGAGCCCCAGTACAGGGCAAGGTCAGGAGAGGAGTTCGTCAGGTACACGACCAGGTTGGTGCTGAAGCCCCGCATGACAGTGTTCGTGATGGATGGCGGGGCGTGGTTGAACACGTGCGCCTCCTCGTACGCGCCCATATCAACCGTCCCCTTCAGGATCCGCGGCAGGCCGTCCAAATCAACCGCCCCGGCCATCCAGGCCTGGTACATCCCGCTGTCAACGCAGGGGGACCCGGCCTGCAGGCGGTAGTTGCCGGGGACATGGGTTATCCCATATCCGCTGCCATACGCCATGAACAAAGGTTCATTTGTAATATTCGACGCATGCCATCCGGGATATTCGGGAAATGTGCAGCTGTTGCTGAACGCCAGAAGGGCGCCGGTTACGCTATTCGTGGTCCAGTTGACGGTATTGGAATAGCTGATGCAGTTCACCACCGCCACGGTGGCGGCCTGGTCGAGGGAGATGCCGGTATTGTTTCCCACGAACGTGCAGTTCTCAATGATGTCCCCGTTTCTGACATAAATGGCGCTCAAATTATTGCCGTAAAAAAGGGAATTACGGACCTTGGCGTCGAAGCGTGATCCGCCATTAATGTTATGTGCCACGATGCAGTTGGTGAGCATACTGCGGGATGTGCCACCGCCGGCGACGGCCGAGCGGTTGCTTACCAGGAGGCAGTTGAACAATACGCCCAGGTCAACGCCGCCGCCGACTCCGCCCGCATTATTGAAGGCCACGGTGCAGTTGGAAAGGATGACTGAATACTGGTTATTGCCGCTTCCAGCGCCGCCGCCTTGGAGAAGAGAAGCGGTGTTGGTGACGATAGTGCAATTGTGCGCAATACAAGGCAAAGCCTGGCTCCAGCCATAGATGCCGCCGCCCTGGCTTGAGGCGGTGTTGTTTGAAACCAGGCAGCCGTAAAGCGTGCCGCGGGCCGCGCCGCCGCCCACGCCGGTGGAAACCTCGGTGGCGGTGTTTCCGCTGATGACGCAGTTGGATAACGTGGCGGAAAACGCTCCGCCCCCCAAACAGCGGCCGGCCCCAATCCGATTGCCGACAAGAGAACAGTTAAAGTAATTGCCGTAGCAAGCTCCCCCGCCGCCGACGCCGTTCGGGCCGTCACCATAGGCCGCATTGGCGCTTATAATGCAGTTGGAAATTGAAGAAGGCGAGGTTCTGACCATGATGCCACCGCCGACCATGTCTTCGCCGTTACCGGCTGCCAGCGTGGCCCCGCCATTCAAAGTGAATCCGTTCAATGAAGCGCCGGCGGCATTTATGAGCACGCAGCGCACGGCCGCAGGGCCGTTGGTTGATGCGGGGTCCCAGTTGCCCTTAATGATGGTGGAAGCCGGGTTGTTGTCGAGGCTGCAAACGCTGATATTTTTCCAGATATACACCCGGTTGGTAAGGGCCCTGCCTGGCATATTCGTTCCGCCGGCGTCGTAGGTTGCGGCGGCCACGAGGACGGTCTCGCCGGCATAGGCGTAGTCGATCGCGGTCTGTATGCTGGCAGCAGCCTTGGCAAGGGTGTCATAGGGAAACAACGCGCCGGGATTGCCCTTGACCACGTAGCGGTTGGTCAGGTCACCGCGCGCGCCGGAAGGGAGGAGGGCGGATAAAGCCAGGCATGCAACCAGCATTTTGGGGCGCAATCCATTTGCCTTGAAATTAGCGGGCATGTTCATGATCTTAATGAGCCTTGATCATCCGTGGTTCTTTACGCTGCCTTATGACAACCGGGCTGGTGCAATTTTTCAAAGGCCGCTTGAGGCTATGTCGCGCCGGTAATGGGCGCCATTGAATTTGATCAGGGCCGCGGCCTCATAAGCGCGCGCCACGGCCGTTTTGAGCCCCTCGCCGAGCGCAGTGACGCCCAGGACACGCCCGCCGGCTGTGACCGGGCGGTTATTATCGAGCTTTGTTCCCGCATGAAAAATCATCACGTCGGCGAGCTTGGCCGCCGCCTCCAGCCCGGAGATGACGTCGCCTTTCCTGTAAGAGCCGGGATAGCCGCCGGCGGCCATGACTACGCAGGCGCAGCTTTCTGCCCGGCACGCGCCGTGCTCCGCTCGCAATTTTCCGTCAATGCAGGCTTCCATGGCCGTGATGAGCCGGCCTTGCAGGCGTGGCAGTATCGTCTGTGTTTCGGGATCGCCGAAGCGGCAGTTGAATTCCAGCACTTTCGGGCCTGATTTTGTCAGCATCAGCCCGGCATAGAGCACGCCCCGGTAACAGATGCCGCGGCGGGACAGCTCGCGGATTGTCGGCTCAAAAACATCCTTGAGAACGCTGGCAAGGAACGCCCGGTTTTCAGACGGGGCGGGGGAGTAAGCGCCCATGCCGCCGGTGTTTGGGCCCAGGTCGCCGTCAAAAGCTCTCTTGTGATCGCGGGCCGTAGGCAGCAGCACCGCGCTTTTTCCATCCACAAAGGCCAGCGCGGATACTTCCTCGCCTTCAAGAAATTCCTCGACGAGCACCTGCCGCCCTGCGGAGCCGAATATTTTTTCAGTCATCACCCGGCGGATTGCATTTTCAGCCTCGGGCCGCGTCTTGCATATCACCACGCCCTTGCCCGCGGCCAGGCCGTCGGCCTTGATGACCAGGGGCGGGGGATGCGACCTGACAAAATCCATGGCGGAACCATCGTCGCTGAAGGTCTCGGCGGCGGCGGTCGGAACTTGTGCCGCCTGCAATATTTCCTTGGCAAAGGCTTTGCTTCCCTCCAGCCGGGCGGCATCCCTTGCGGGCCCGAAGACCCGCAACCCCTCGGCCTGCATCCTGTCAGCGAGCCCCAGGCAGAGGGGCGCCTCGGGGCCGACGACGGTCAGATCCGGTTTTTCCCTTTCAGCCCAGGCCATGAGGCCTTCGACATCCTCGGCCTGGATTGAGACGTTTGTTGCAATTGCGGCGGTGCCGGCGTTGCCGGGCGCGCAGAAGATCGCGGCGCCGGGGTCATCCAGCCTGATTTTCCAGGCGAGCGCATGTTCGCGCCCGCCTCCGCCTATGATAAAAATTTTCATGGCAAAATCCCTTGCCCTTAAGATAACTATTTCCGGCATTCGAGAAAAGGAATTTCTGCCTGACATCCCGCACGCGGGAAAGTCATGCTTTCTTTTCCTTTTTTATCACTGCCAGCTCGGGTTCGACGTATTTTTTATAGCAGTCCGGGCAGATGGAATGGCTGAACTGGGCGTCCGTGTGGCCGGCGACGTAATGCTCGACCTGCTGCCAGTATTGGCGGTCGTCGCGTATTTTCTTGCAGTACATGCAGATTGGCAGCAGCCCGCGCAGGGTCTTGATCTGGTCCAGGGCGGACTTCAGCTCGGCGATGCGCCCGGAAAGCAAGGCCTGGAGTTCGACGACCTTGCGGCCGATGCCGATGCGGACCTTGAGTTCCTCGATATCATAGGGCTTGACTATATAATCGTTGGCGCCGGACTTGAGGCCGAGGATCACGTCCTTCTTGTCATCGCGGCTTGTCAGGAGGATCAGGTAGGCGGGCTCGTCGGTTTTAGTTTCCCTCATTTTCCGGCAGACATCCGGGCCGTCCATGCCGGGCATCATCCAGTCCAGCACGGCCAGCTTCGGGCCATCGGCCCGGCTGAGTATTTGCAGCGCCTCGAGCCCGTCGCCGGTCACGACGGGCTCGAAACCCGCCCTGGCGACCATGGCTTTGAGCATTGTCTGCGATAAGCTGTCGTCTTCGGCTATGAGTATTTTCATCAGTTTCCTTTCACACGGTTGCCGGGCGCAAAGCAGCCTTGCTGAAGCATGCCATCACCCCGTGGCATTCAAATGTTCGCGCATGGCTTTGTCAAGCAACTCGAATTGCCTTTTCAAATCCGGCAGGAGCTTCCCCGCTGTTTTCCAGTCGCCGTTCCTGCTGGCCGCCTCGATTTCCGCGGCGACTGCCTGGAGCCTCTGGCCGCTGACGTTGGCGGAGCTGCCCTTGATCGTGTGGGCGGAGCGAAGCGCCGCCTCGCCTTTCTGTTCCTTTATTTCGTCCGCCAGGGCGGCGATGCGCCGGGGCATGTCTTCCAGGAAAATTTTGATGGTTTCGCGGATGAGCTCCCTGTCGTTCATCAGCCTCCCTGCGAAGGACTCAATTTCAAAAACGCAATCGCGCGCCGCTGCGGGCGTTTCCTGCCCGGCGGCCGCGCTGATCCTGTGCGCGATGATGTCGGCGATGGCCGTGGCGACCGATTTTGCAGTGACAGGTTTTGGGATAAAGCCGTTCATGCCGATTGCGAGGCATTTTTCGCGGTCGCCTTCCATGGTGTGGGCGGTCAGGGCGATGATGGGGATCTCGTGGTTGAGCACATGCGTGCTCGGGGCGCGTATGGCCGCGGCGGCTTCAAAGCCGTCCATTTCAGGCATTTGGATGTCCATCAGCACCAGGTCAAAGGGGAGGATGGCCAGGATCTGCACGACTTCCTTCCCGTTGGCGACGGCCGTGACGGTGTGCCCCATCCTGGTGAGGATGCCGCAGATCACCTTCTGGTTGGTGATGTTGTCCTCGGCCACGAGGATGCGCAGGGTGCGCGATATCCTCGGGATTTCCGTGACGGTTTCCTCAGCTTCCTGTTCAAAACCGCTTTTCTCACCGCTGAGCGCGGTCAGGAGGCTGTAGTAGAGGTGCGCCTGCCTGATCGGCTTCAGGATGATGCCGGCGAAGAGGCTTTTGTACTCCTGGAACAGCTCGGCCGGCAAAATCATAGAGGTCATCAGGATCATGGGTATATCCCTGAATTGGGGCATGGCCCTGATTTTACCGGCGAGAGTCAGGCCGTCCATTTCCGGCATGCGCTGGTCGGTGATGATGGCCATCAGGGGCCTGCGCCCGTCGCCGGGCTCGCGGCGCAGGATTTCGAGCGCCTGCGCCCCGCTTTCGGCCAGCTCGGCGGTGGCGCCCCATGTCTGGAGCTGCATAGCCAGGATCGTGCGGTTGGTCTCGTTGTCGTCCACCACAAGGATTCTCTGCCCGTCGAAATAGGCTTCCGGTTCGAAGGAGCGGGTAGCGGGCTGCTTTTGTTTTTCGAAAGGAATGGAAACCCAGAAACTCGATCCCTTGCCGGGAACGCTCTCAACGCCGATTTCTCCGCCCATCTTTGCGGCGAGGTTCTTGGAAATGACAAGCCCGAGGCCGGTGCCGCCGAACTTGCGCGTGAAGGAATCGTCGACCTGGGAGAAGGCCTGGAAAAGCGCATCGATCTTGTCCGCGGGGATGCCGATGCCGGTGTCGGTGACCGTGAAGCGCAGTCTGGCCCGGCCGTTTTCCTCGCCGAGCGGGGCGATCTTGACGACGATTTCGCCCCGGTGGGTGAACTTGACGGCGTTGCCGATGAGGTTGAACAGGATCTGGCGCAGGCGGCCCGGGTCGCCGACCAGGTCAAGCGGTGTCGAAGGCTCGATAAAGCCTATCAGCTCCAGCTTTTTCTGGTTGGCATTCACGGCCAGGAGTCCGATGATGTCCTCGAAAATGCTCCTGAGGTTGAAGTTGATACGCTCCAGCTCCATTTTGCCGGCTTCGATCTTGGAAAAATCAAGGGTGTCGTTGATGATGTTAAGCAGCGCCTCGGCGCTGCTGTTGATGATCTGCCCGTATTCCTTCTGCTCGCCGGTCATTTGTGTGCCCAGCAAAAGCTCGCAGATTCCGATGATGCCGTTGAGCGGCGTGCGGATTTCGTGGCTGATGTTGGCGACGAAGCGCCCCTTGGCCGCGCTGGCAGCCTGGGCTTGCACGGCCAGTTCCTTGGCCCCGGCATAGGCCTCGCGCAGCTGCCGGTTCTTTTCGTCTATCTGTTTTTCGGCCTCCTTGCGCCTGGTGATGTCGCGCGCGACGTGGACCGATCCGGCGATTGAGCCGTCCGCGGCAAGGACGGGCGCAACGGTCACCTGCAGCCAGAGGCCGGTGTTTTCATCCAGGAATTCGGCCTGGTGCCCGCGGCCGTCCTGGAGGAGAGTCCGGTGGGGACAAAAGGCGGGCGGGGAGCTGGTGCGGTGGATGCATTCGAAACACCGGCGCCCGATTGCCTCCTCCGGTTTGAGCTTAAGGTAGGCCGCCATGGCGCGGTTGACGCGCGAGATCGTGTGCCGGCCGTCGATCAGGGCGATCATGTCCGGGACGGCGTCGAAGGTGCGCTCCCAGTCTTCCTTGGCGCTTTTGATTTTTTCATCCGCCGTTTTGCGCGCGGTGACGTCGGTGATTATGCCCTCGTAGTGGGTGATCCTTCCGCCGGCATCGCGGCGGATAAAGGTGTTGTCCTCGACCCATTTGACCTCTCCGCCCCTGGCAATTATCCGGTAAGGCGCGTGGTTGAAGGTTGAGCATTTTTTATCGCCGCTTGAAGATGACACTTCCCGCGCGACCCGCTCGCGGTCATCCGGGTGGATCGTTGCGGAGTAAGGCACTGTGCCGGACAATAATTCTTCGGCGGAATAGCCGAAAAGAGCCCGGACGTTTTTTGTGACGAACTTCACCGGCCAGCCCGGTTCATTTTTCCAGAGGAAGGCCACCACCGGGCTCCTTTCGAGAATGGTGCGGGCCTGGTGCAGTTCTTCCACAAGGCGCTTCTGTTCCGATATGTCCCGCACCGTCGCCTGCAGGATGGTTTTCCCGCCGATGATGATCCGGCTTAGCAGCACCGCGCATTGCAGTTCCCGGCCCCCGGCATGCTTGAAGGTCCAGTCGAAGAAATTGACCCCTTCGCGCGCGGCGATCTCTGCCATGGCGCGCGCCTTTTCGGCCGAGGGGCTGCCGTCGGGCTGCCTGGCCGGCGAAAGATCCCATGGGCCAAGTTGCTTAATTTCTTCAGAGTTGCGCAAGCCGAACAGGGCGAGTGCGGCGCCGTTGCACGCGGCGAACTTCATTTCCGGAAGGGCGATGGCCATGATAGCGTCCCGCGACTGCTCGAAAATGGTCCGGTAGCGCTCCTCGCTTTCCTTGAGGCGGATGCGCTGGCGGTATTCCTCGGTGACGTCATGGAACACCAGCACTACCCCGCGGATGGTTCCATCCCCGGAGCGAATGGGGGCGGCGCTGTCGGCAATCTGGTATTCAGCGCCGCCGCGGGCAATGAGAGTGGTATGGTTGGCCAGGCCGACTACCCGGCCCTTTTCAATGGCAATCCGGACGGGATCGGCCGCCGGCTCCCTCGTTTCGGAGTTGATGATTTTGAAGACATTTTCGATCTTCTGGCCCAGCGCTTCCGCCAGCGGCCAGCCGGTCATCTTCTCGGCCACCGGGTTCATGCGGGTTATCAGGCCGCCGGTGTCGGTGGCGATCAGCGCGTCGCCGATCGACCTGAGCGTGATGTCAAGGTCGTCTTCCACCTTTTTGCGCTCGCTGATTTCTTCATTGAGGTTGTTAATGGATGTTGTTGAAAGTTTCAGGTTGGCCGTCATCCTGTCAAACTCTCTGGCGAGCTGGCCGATTTCGTCGCGGGCGGTCGAGCCGACCTTGAAGTCAAGATTGCCGGAGCCGATGATCTCGGTTCCCTTGCGCAGCGCCACCAGGGACCTGGTCATGAATCTGGAGATCAGGGACACCAGGAGCAAGGTGAGCAGGAGGAACAGCGCCAGGATCAGGGCGAAGATGGCCGCCATCTTGCCCACCGGCGCATAAGCTTCCCCGGCGTCAATTTCGGCCAGCATGATCCATTGCAAGGAAGGGATATACGCGTGCGTGCCGAGCACCTTCACGCCCCGGTAGTCCTTGAAAACGGAAGGTTGTTTGTATGTTTCTGTTACGTGCCTGCGCCCGGAGTGCAGGCGCGCCAGGCGGACATTTTCGGTGTCTATTTTCTGCTTCAAATGACCCGAGCGTTTGAAGAGAGACGGTGTTATCATGAAGCCGTATTTATTGACGATGTAGATTTCGCCGGTCGAACCCAGCCCGGTATTGTCGGAACAAATGCCGTTGATTTCATCCATTTTCACCCTGGCCGCGATCACGCCCGTCAGGTCGCCGCCAAGCCTTCCCCTGACCGGCGCGGAAACGGCTATAAGGGGTTGGTTGAATTTCTGCGAATAATACATGTCCTTGATGAAAACCCCGTGCAGCGCGCCCAGGAAAATTGAATCCGATGAATTGTCCTCCCCGATGCTCGTTTCATCGGATGAGGCGATGACCGTGCCCGCGCTGTTCATCAGGAGGAATTCGGCCACAAACGGGTTGGCTTCCATGGTCCTTTTCAGCCGGAGCATGGCAGGCGCGAATTCCCCAAGCTGGCGGTAATTTTGCGGGCCGGCCGCCTCCAGGTATTGCTCAAGAACGACGCTTGCCGAGATCTGCCGGACCGAAGATTTGAGCAGGTCCAGGTAAGTTTCCAGGTGGTTGGCGCGGGAATTCAGGGTTGATTCAAGGTTCGCCATTATTTTCTGCTCGATGGCGTCCTTGGCGATGAAGTAGAGGGAGGAGGCGATCGCCGCGGCGGCAATGAAAGAGACGGCAGAGATAGACAGCCGGATTTTATTGGCCAGTTTCATCAAGTGTTTCCAGTAAAGCCCGGTTAAGGAAATGCGCGGCTTCGGGCTTTTTGGCGGAACTGTCCCGCTCAGTTTTGTGCCTTGCGATGCAATCAAATATCCGCATTTGGTTATGCATGCTTTCCGGGGAGAGCTGTTCCTGGCGACCGGTCCACTTCAGGCCCTTGACCTGTTCAAGGTATTGCCGGGCGGTTATTTTAAAGCGGGGCGCTATGATGGCGGCGGCTTCCTCCGGGTTGTTCCTGAAATAATCAAGGGCCTTGAACCAGGCGCGCATGATTTTTTTCACGAGCTCCGGCTCGTTGTCAACGAGGTCCTTCCTTACGTTCATGACATCGATGATGGCGCCCGGGTGTTCCCTGGTCGAGGCCAGCAGATGCGCGCCGGGCCTGCGGAGCGCCTCGGATAGGTGCGGTTCCCACGTGGCGCAGGCCTCGGCCTTGCCGGCCAGGAAAACATCGGCGGCCTCGTCCGGCAGGGCTGGGACAACAGTGATGTTGGTCAATGATAATCCTTGCGATTGCATCAGGTAAGCAAGAAAATGTTCGCCCACGTTGTTCCTTGCCAGGGTCACCTTTTTGTGCTCCAGGTCTTGGATGGTTTTAATGTTTTCCGCGGCCACAATGCCGTCACTGCCGCAGGAATGGTCAAGCTCCATGACCATGACAACCCGGGTTCCGTGGATGGCCTTCGACACGAGGAGGTCAAGGGTGGCGGCCTCGCAGTCAAGCATCCCTTCCATTAAGGCCTCCTCGCGTGCTGAATCAAGTTCTTCATTTACGAAGAGCAGCTCGATGCTTTCCTGATGGCAGAACCCCTTGTCCTGGGCCAGGTAAAAGAGGCCGTAGCCCACCCATTGCTGGAAGGCGATCGAGACCTGTCGGGGCTCCGGTGCAGGTTTTTTCAGGCAGCCCGGCGCGATAGCTGCAATGCACACTGCCGCAGCCAGCAATAATGTGGCCGGCCACCTGCGGCATGCAAGTTCCAGATTCATTGGCAACATCGCCTGTAAGCGCTGGTTATAAAAACCCATTCAGAAAAAATAATCACAGGCCGGCATGCAAAAGTCAAGGCAATAGGGCCGGGCGGCGGTTGAAATGGCAGCACGCGCAAATTGACAGCGCAGCCGTAAATTGATAATTAAACAGGTCATGCCGGCAATACGGGATACATGGGGCTCGCGCCTGGCCATCATCATGGCCGTGGCGGGCTCGGCCATAGGACTGGGAAATTTCCTGCGCTTCCCGGTGAAGGCTGTCGCCAACGGCGGGGGCGCCTTCATGATACCATACTTTGTCTCCTTCCTGCTCCTGGGTCTGCCGCTCATGTGGATCGAATGGACCATGGGCCGCTACGGCGGCGGGTTCGAGCACGGCACCGCGCCGGGCATCTTCCACAGCCTGCTGAGGAAGAACAGGTTTGTAAAATATTTCGGCGTCATCGGGATTTTCGGGCCGCTGGTGATTTTCATCTATTACACCTACATCGAGTCCTGGACCCTGGCCTACAGCGTTTTCGCGCTCATGGGCAAATACGCGGGCCTTGCGGACCAGGCTTCCATGCAGGCCTTTTTGCGCGGCTTTCAGGGCCTGGAGCACAACGCGCATTTCAGCTCTATGGGCTGGGCTTACGTGTTTTTCCTGGTGACTTTTTTCCTGAACATAAGCGTAATTTACCACGGCATCCGCGGCGGCATAGAGCGCCTTTGCAAGGTGGCCCTGCCGCTGCTCTTCGCCTGCGCCATAATCCTGCTCGTGCGGGTGTTAATGCTCGGAACCCCCTCGGAAAATTTCCCCGAAAGGAACATCATCAACGGGCTGGGCTTCATGTGGAACCCCGACTTCTCGGCCCTGAAATCGGCCAAGGTATGGCTCGAGGCGGCCGGGCAGATATTCTTCACGCTGAGCGTCGGGATCGGCGTGATCCTGACCTATGCCAGCTACCTTTCGCGGACCGACGATGTCGTCCTTTCCGGCCTGACCGCGGCCGGGACGAATGAGCTGGCCGAGGTAATCCTGGGCGGCAGCATCATAATTCCCGCGGCGTTCGTGTTTTTCGGCCAGGGAGAAATGCAGGCGGTCGCCTCATCCGGAACGTTCAACCTGGGGTTCGTCACCATGCCGCTGGTGCTGAACCAGCTTCCCTGGGCCGGGTTTTTCGGCTTCGTCTGGTTCCTGCTGCTTTTCCTGGCCGGCGTGACTTCTTCGGTCTCGCTCGCCCAGCCCTCGATCGCGTTTCTCGAGGACGAATTCGATATCGACCGCAAAAAGGCAATAGTCATTTTCGGCTCAGTTGCATTCCTGCTCTGCCAGCCGGCGGTATTCCTGCTCGGCAGGGGCGTGCTGGACGAGCTCGATTTCTGGGGCGGAACTTTTTTTCTGGTCGTCTTCGCGACGATCGAGGTCATTTTGTTTGCCTGGGTCTTCGGCATGGACAAGGCCTGGGACGAGATTCACCACGGCGCCGACCTGACCCTGCCGAAATTTTACAAGTGGATCATCAAATACGTCACCCCGCTCTTCCTTTTCTTCATCCTCGGGGCCTGGCTCTGGCAGGAGTGGGGGGGCATAATCCTCATGAAAAAAGTCACGCCGGAATGCCGCCCTTACATCATCGCCACGCGCCTGGGGCTGCTGGCGATTTTCATCGTGCTGTGCGCGCTGGTCAAGATCGCCTGGCGGCGCAAGCGGCTCCACGCGGAGGCAAAGCCATGACTGCGGGCGGGTTGATATTGATGGTTGTTTCCTGGGCGACGATAACCGCCCTGGTTGTCTTTTGCTTTGGCAGAATTTTCAGGCAGAAGGACGGGGAAACGGAAAAATAATATTCCTTGTTTCCCATGTCCATTCCGTCATTCCCGCGTAAGCGGGAATCCAGTGAATGATTGATGAACATAACGGATTGATCTGACCCTGGATTCCCGATTCTGTGAACAGATCGGGAATGACATCTTTATAATACGCTCTCCAGTGTTTCCGCCAGCAAATCAATCGTCTCCCTGATCAGACCATCCGGTGTCACCAGGGGCGGCATGAGGTAAACAACGTTCCCCAGCGGGCGCACCAGCACGCCCCTGGTTAACAGGCTTTTCCTGACTGCCTGCGCGCGCCTTGCGCCGTCATCACCGCTCATGTCAAGCGCGGCCAGCATGCCCAGGGACCGGACGTTTTCCACGCCCCGGATGCCCCGCAACGGCGCCGCCAGTTCCGCCATCATCTTGCCCTTGCGCCAAGCCATGGCGACGATGCCCTCTTCCTTGTAAATATCCAAAACCTCGCTGGCGGCGGCGCAGGCAATCGGGTTGCCGGCGAAGGTGTGGCCGTGGTAGAAGGTATTATCTTTGGGCAGATCTGAGAAAGTCGAATAAATATTTTCCTTTACCACCGTCGCGCTTATCGGGAGATACCCTCCGGAGAGCGATTTCCCGATGCAGACGATATCCGGGTCTATCCCGGCGTGCTCGAACGCGAACATTTTGCCGGTGCGCCCGAATCCGACCGCGATTTCGTCGGCGATCAGGAGAATTTTGTGCTTATGGCAGAGCGCGGCCAGCAGTTTAAGATAATCCGGAGGATACATGTTCATGCCGGCGGCGCACTGGCAGAGCGGTTCGACTATCACCGCCGCAACTTCTCCGGAATGGTTTTCAATGATTTGTTCCATGGATTTGAAGCATTCACAGTTGCACGGGGCTGAACTGTCATGCAGGATCTTCGCTTGAGAATTTCCAGAGGCAGGGCGGGACAGTCCCTTGTCCGGCGAAGTTCCCCGGGCGCAGCAGGACGTTCCGCCGTAACCGCACTCAGCGCAGTGTGGCGCTTTGGCGCGGTATACCGGGAAAGTCAGCGGCTTATAGGGCTTGTGGAAGCCGGGCAAAAAGCCGACCGATACCGCCCCGAGCGTGTCGCCGTGGTAGGCGTTTGAAAGCGACACAAAACGGCTGCGCTCCGGGCGGCCGGCGTTGTGCCAGTACTGGGCGGCAATTTTTAGCGCGGCCTCAACCGCCGAGGCGCCGTCGCATGCAAAAAAAACGCGGCGATTATTCTTGTCCGGGGCAGGGACGGACATCCTTGTCCGTCCGTCTGAAAAGTTCAAGCGCGGCGTGACAGACCGTTGAAATAAACCGGAGATCTTTTCGGCCAGCTCGATCGCCCCCGGGTGGGACATGTTGCCGAGGATGCTGTGCTGGAGTTTGCCGGCCTGCCTTTTGATGGCCGCGACGATGCGCGGGTGGCCGTGGCCCAGGCTGCAGCACCACCAGGATGAAATCACATCGAAATATCTTTTGCCGCCGGCGTCGTAAAGGAAAGGGCCCTTGCCGCGGACGATGACCGGGAAATCATAGTTCTGTATCGCCGAATGGCCGGAGTAGGGGTGCCAGAGGAACTTGCGGTCCACCTGCCTGAATTTTGCGGATTTGTTTTTCATGACCCGGCCATAAGATAATTGCAACGCGTGCGACAGGCCAGCATAATCCTTGTGATAATAATTTTGACAGGCCGCTCCCGGCTGATAAGATAACCGGTCAAACCGTGTATTCAGGTTCAACGCCGCCCTGCCGGGTTCCCGGAAAAGAAAGACAGGTGCTATGAACGGATATGAAAGATACATTAACACCCTCGGCGGAGCGCCGGTGGATTTTTTGGCGCGGACGCCCATCCTGATGCAATTTGCAGCCGAATATATCGGCTCAAACTATGCCGCCTTTGCCTCCGATTTCCGCGTGCTCGTCCGGGCCAACGAGCGGTGCGCCGTGGATTTCGGAATAGACCAGCTGAGCTGCATTTCCGATCCATACCGGGAAACGCAGGGGTTCGGCGCCGAGATCGAATACATGCCGGACGGCCCGCCCCGCAGTTCTCATCCCCTCCGGGACAGCAAGGATCTATCCGTGCTTGCCCGGCCTGACCCGGCGGGTTCCATCCGCATGCGCGACAGGGTCCGGGCCGTTGAAGCTTACCGGCGGAATTGTGACGGAAAATATTCGGTGCTTGGCTGGATCGAGGGTCCGGCGGCGGAAGCCGCCGACCTCCGCGACGTGACCACCTTCCTGGTGGATTTGATGGAGGACAAGACGTTTGCCGGCGAGCTCATGGACCTCTGCGTTGAGGCGGCCGTTGCGTTTGCGCGCGCCCAGGTTGATGCGGGGGCCGATACGGTTGGCATTGGCGATGCAATCGCCAGCCAGATCGCCCCGGACACATACGAGCAGATGATCCAGCCGCGGGAAAAGCGGATTGTCCGGGCCATCAAAAGCATGGGGGCTTTTGTCAAGCTGCACATCTGCGGCAACATAACCCATCTGTTGCCTGGCATTGCTGACCTTGGCGTTGATGTCCTTGATGTGGATCACATGGTCAGCCTGGCAGCCGTGCGCAGGGCCGTGGGCGGGCGGGTCGCCATAACGGGCAACCTGGATCCGGTCTCCGTCGTCATGCATGGAACGCCCGGCCTGATCAGGGATGCGGCGCGGCGCTGCTATGAGCAGGCGGGCAACCCTTACATGATAAATGCCGGCTGTGAAATCCCGGCAAAAACGCCGCAAGAAAACCTGCGGGCGCTGTGCGCGCCCTTGCCTTACCGGCCGTGAGGCGAATCCTGGATGGCGGCTTGACGCGTGCCGGCTGAAGGAGAAATTCGCATCGTGAGGATTGAAGAGACATGAAAAATATGGCAATGGTGTTGGCCCTGTTATTGGCCGGGTGCGCCGGCATGCCCCGCGGCGTCAATCCGGTTGACAATTTCAAATTGGATCAATACCTGGGCAAGTGGTACGAGATTGCCCGGCTGGACCATTCCTTCGAGCGGGGGCTTAGCCGGGTAACGGCCGATTACAGCCTGAGGGAAGACGGCGATGTCAGGGTTCTGAACCGCGGCTATTCCGAAAAGGAAAAAAAATGGAAGCAAGCCGAGGGTAAAGCCTATTTTGCCGGGGCGGCGGACCGGGGCTACCTGAAGGTTTCGTTCTTCTGGCCGTTTTACGGTTCCTATGTCGTTTTTGAGCTCGACCGCGAGGGTTACCAGCATGCGCTCGTTTGCGGGTCCGATAAATCCTATCTATGGATCCTGGCCAGAACGCCGGCAATGAACAAGGAAACCATGGATGCGCTGGTCTCAAAGGCGGCCGCGCTGGGTTTTGAAACCGGGCAATTGATATTCGTAGACCAGCGCTGAACTGCTTTTGAGGACAAAAAACCATGAAACCAGTCGCAGTTACGGTCAAGGACAGGATGCAGAAAAACTACCGTTATTCCCGGACCAGGCCGGCCGGGTGTTGCTTTCATCCTGCATTCAAACCGGAGCTGACTCCGCGCGAGATGCTTGCCCTGGGAGTATTCGGCGGGAAATACATGACCGATTGCCGCGGGGAATTTCCGGCATCCTGGTTCGCCAGGGCAAAATTGTCGCCCGCCCGGCGCAATCCCGCCTTGAATTTTTTCGGAGTGAACGCCTCCAAGCCGCTGGCTTACTGGATTGCGAAAGGATGGATATACAACGAAGACCCGCGCGGCTGGTTCCAGTGGTACTGCCGCTATTACTCGGGCCGGCGCTGCGCCGATGACGAGCGGCAGATCGGGCGCTGGAAGGCCATGCAAAGGCATGTCGCCCAGCTGCGCAAGCATTGCCGCCAAGGCGATCATAATTGCCGCCGCGTCCAGCGGCAGGCGCTCCTGCACTGGGCCTATGACAGCCGCAACATCTGACCGCCTGAAGAAACGCACTGCCGGGGCGCAGCGCTGCATGTGAAACGTTTCCTGTCCGGGGCATAGTACGCAAAAAAAATATAAAGGAATTGATAAGATGTCTCAAAAGCCCAACATTGTCCAGATAACCACGCACGATTCGGGGCGCCACTTCGGTTGCTACGGCCACCCGACGCTGCATACCCCGGCCATTGACAGTCTCGCCGCCGGCGGCGTGCGCTTCACGAATTATTTCTGCACCGTGCCCATATGCTCCGCGAGCCGCGTTTCACAGCTGACCGGGCTTTACCCGCAGAGCAACGGTATGATGGACCTGGTAAATTTCGGCTGGCGCATCAGGGACGGGGTCCGGCACGCAAGCCGGATATTCAAGGCCGCCGGTTACCGTACGGCGCTTTTTGGTGTGCAGCATGAAGTTCTTGGGAGCGATCTCGGCCGGCTGGAGTTTGACCTGGCGGAGCCGAAGCCGGCCAACGCCCTCGCCGTTGCCGGCCGGGTGGCCGCCTTCCTGAAAGAAAGCTCGCAGCCGCAACAGCCTTTTTACGCCCAGGTAGGATTCCGCGAAACACATACGCCCTTTGACCGCGACGGCGCCCGTCCCGACTCCAAGAGGGGAGTTGAAATTCCTCCTTACATGGACGATACATTATCTTCCCGGACAGCCATGGCCGGCTACCAGGGCGCGATCCGGGTCGTGGATTCTGCGGTGGCGATGATACTTGCGGCCCTGCGTGCCGGCGGCCTTGAAAATGACACCATCGTTGTTTTTACCACTGATCACGGAATTGAAATGCCCCGCGCCAAGTGGAACCTTTACGACCCCGGGATTGCCATCGGCATGATCGTGCGCTACCCGCGCGGCAGCCTGGCCGGGGGGCGGGAATGCAGCCTCCTGATGAGCAACGTGGACTACCTGCCGACGCTGCTGGAACTGGCCGGGGTCAGTTGCCGGGGAACAATGGAAGGGCACAGCTTCGCCGGCGCCCTGCACAGGGAACTTCCTGGCCCCGTGCGTTCCGAGGTGTTCGGGTTGTACCATAAAACCCAGACGCGCTGCGTGCGCACAAACCGGTTCAAGCTGATCCGCCACTTCGATAATGCCACTGACTATCACACAATTCCGGTGCGCACAGAGGATGCCCAGATGAAGCGCGTCATCGGCCAGGTAGAGCTGTTCGATCTCAAAGCGGACCCGAACGAGTTCAACAACCTGGCCGGCCGGCCCGAACATCTAAGCGAGCAGCTCGCCCTGGAAAACTCGCTCTGGAAGTGGATGGAAGCGGTTGATGATCCGCTGCTGAAAGGCCCCGTAAGAACCCCTTCATACAATGCGGCCATCAGCGACTATAAGTCCTGGAAAAAAGGGAAACATTCTTCCCGGCTTCGACGAGCCGCGCGCCGGAGGCAGGATCGCGGTGCGGGCAGGAAATAAAGTAATGTCCGGCAATACTTTTAACTTGTGGGTGTTCGGCGATGCCCACGTTGGCACCGATTTGAAAAACGGCCGCGCAAGCCTGGCCGATGCCCTGCGCGATTCCGAGCGCTCACAGTGGGCCTTTGAATGGGATGTGGCCCTTGATGTCGGGGACATGTCAGGCGGGCAGTCCGTGCCGGAGGATCCGGAAGGAGAGGAAGTGGTCCGCCAGTTCGGTGTTTTAAGAAAACACCCACGCGCATCCGGACGACACCTGCGGGGCCAAATCCCACGTGGAAAAAAAATGGGGGACATATTTTATCAATGCCGCCTGCCTGAGCCGGTATCACGGATCAACCAATGTCCCGAAAAGCCGGCTGCTTGTATTCAATGAAGGCAGCCCCGAGGTGCGGGTGCGGTGTTTCATGCACACGGATGAATTCCTGCCGAAGGGATGGTATGACCGGGCGGAGAAACGATTGATGCTTGACCGGCCTTTCAGCATGCTTTAAAAATAATGAGCGCATGTTTATGAACCAGTTTTGCAAACCAGCCGGCGGTTTTTCGCGGGCCTGAGGAATAAAAGTGCAGTCATCATCCATGCAGGCTCCTAATATCCTGTTCATCATGTCCGACGACCACGCCTCGCACGCGATGAGCTGCTACGGGAGCCGCATAAACAAGACTCCCCATATGGACCGGATCGCGGAAGGCGGCCTGCGGTTCGACAACTGCTTCTGCACGAACTCCATCTGCGCGCCGAGCCGGGCCGCCATCCTGGCCGGCACGCATAACCACGTGAACGGCGTGACGACTCTCGGCACTCCCATGGACAACCGCCTGCTGACTTTTCCCAAGCTGCTTTCTGAGCATGGTTACCAGACCGCCCTTTTCGGCAAGTGGCACCTGGGCGAGGGGCCGGCCTATTGCCCGGCCGGGTTCGACGACTGGGCGGTCCTGCCGGGGCAGGGGCTTTACCACGACCCCGAATTCATTTTCAAAGGTCCGGATGGCGGCGTTACGCGCAAGGTGCCGGGGTATGCCACGGACGTCATCACGGATATGTCCCTCGGCTGGCTGGAAAAACGCGACCGGAACCGGCCCTTTTGCCTGCTCTGCCACCACAAGGCGCCTCACCGCCCCTGGTGCCCGGACGACAAGCACGCGCGGATGTACCTGGATGAAAAAATTCCGGAGCCGGAGACGCTTTTCGACAATTACAGCAACCGCGCTTCCGCCGCCGCGGCGGCCAGGATGCGCGTCGGGCCGAACATGACGAAAACGGATCTCAAGTGCGATGTTCCCGCTAACATGCCGGAGAACGAGCTGCGCCGCTGGGCTTACCAGCTTTACATCAAGGACTATCTCAGAGTCGTGGCGAGCATTGACGACAACGTCGGCCGGCTCCTGGATTACCTGGATGGGGAAGGCCTTGCAGACAACACGGTCGTCATCTACACCTCGGACCAGGGATTTTTTCTCGGCGACCACGGCTGGTATGACAAGCGCTTCATGTACGAGGAATCCTTGCGCATGCCTTTCATCCTGCGCTATCCCGGGGTGGTGAAGCCCGGCTCGGTCAATGATGATATCGTGCTCAACCTGGACTTTGCCCCCCTTTTCCTGGACCTGGCCGGCGGTCCGGTTCCGGCATCTTTCCAGGGGCGCAGTCTGCTGCCTCTTTTGAAAGGCAGCACTCCCCCGGACTGGCGGCAGGCGATGTATTACCGCTACTGGATGCACAAGGCCCACCATAACGTCTATGCCCACTACGGCATCAGGACCGGGCGCTACAAGCTGATCTATTATTACGCCGATGCCCTCGCACAGCCCGGCGCAACCGGCGCAACATGCGCGCCCGAGTGGGAATTGTTCGACCTGCAGAAAGACCCGCGCGAAATGCACAGCGTTTACGCCGATCCGGCTTATGCAGGCATCGTGCCGGAATTGAAAGGCGAGCTGCACCGCCTCCAGGCTGAATGCGGCGACAAGCGCTATCCGAAGGATATTGACTGATTTATGCCCGTCTGCGTCGCGCTCATCCGGACCATTCGACAGGATAGAAAGGAGACAAATGCAAACATACCAGTTCAACGTAGCGGTCGGTCTCATAATCGCCATGCTTGCCATTTCTGCCGCAACGGGGGGCAACGACAAGCCGGGAGGGGAATTGGACGGAACGAAAGATCGGGACGCGCTGTACGCATCTATCATGGCATTTCAGGAGGCAAACCAGATTGACATCGTTCTATCTCAGAAGCTCGTTGTGGATTCCACGACTGAGTCTGACGCCCGGGAGAAACTGCAGGAGCAGAAGATGCGGCTTGGGATTGAGAAGGGCAAGTTGGTTCGGCGCGCCTTCCTCAAGTCCATGTTAACCTGCTTTGCCAAAGTTAACATAAGTTAATGTTTTCTCTAAGGCAAAGACTGGTGGACCATCTATTGTTTGCGGTAACAAATAGCAACAATAATGTTGCCATTTGTTACATAAATATGTATCTGTATGTTGACTATAAAGTGGCGCATGACAACTGAAAAACAGAAGGAAGTAGAGGCTATTCAAAGGGTTGTCGCCCGGCATGTAGCGACTCATCCTGTAGGGCGCAATCTGGCCCTGATCGGTGGATTCAGGTATCGTTTTCTGGATGATAGCGTACGCACTTCAGACGACATTGATTATCACTGGGCAGGAGACCTTGAGGAAAAACAAAGAGGGCTGATAGATTCTTTCCGTCGAATTTTGCTTCCCGAAATATCAAGACTTCTTGGCTATTCCGGAAGAGTCGATGCTCTGACCGGACCGGATGCCGATTCTCCGTTTATGCGAGTTGTAGACCTTTCTTTTTGGAAGGATGATACGCCATCCAGCCGCATAGAAATACCCGTTGAAGTGACGCGCATTGCCTGTGCAGATCCCATTGAAATTCGCACTGCAGGAGGAACGATATATGCAACGGCGTCGGAAGGAGACATGATCGAGAGCAAAGTTATCGCCATATTTGGAAGAACATCGTTGAGGCATCGTGATATTGTAGATGTATTCCTGTTCCGTGATCGCTTTCGGTCAGATTCAGCTGAAAGGCTGAAGTCAAAACTTCACGCGTTAAGGATGAATGATAACGATATTGGGAAGAAGATGCGTGACTTTCAGGAATACTCGGATTATCACACCAAGGCTACCCAGGAAGTGATTGACACGCAACTCGATTCCGAAGCAGCCGCTCAACTAAATGATAGCGGCGGCGGGAGGATGATTCTCAATACAGTTATGAGCATACTAAAACAGTATATCAGTTTGGAGAAGACGGATGAAAGCAATTGATTGGCAAAAAACTCTGCAAGAACAGCGTGATAAATACGGTAAAGTTGTTTTTACAATAACCGAATTGTCTAACATATCCTTGCTGGCCCCGAAATCTCTCAAAGGATCGCTTTCAAGGTTAGTAAAGAGCGGGATTATGCAGCATTATACCAAGGGCCGATACGGTATGCCTGCAGCAGTCAGGATTGAAGATCTGGTACCTTCAATTGATCCCGCAGCGTATGTTACGGGAATGTATGCCCTTTACCGGCATCAGTTGATTACTCAGGTGCCGACAGAGGTTTCATGTTTTACTAATCACAGGCATAATCGCTCAAGAATACGGGTTACACCCCTGGGGCGCATTGTGTTTGTATGTGTCACCGGTTTGGTTTATTCATATCCGCAGAAAAATATCATCGTTTCACCGGAACAGGCCGTATGTGATTTTGTTCACCTGTGCCGGAAACGCGGTATTTCCCCATCTGATATTGTGACATTCCGAAATCTGAATCACTTGGATTCGGGCCTGCTTCAGGGCCGTCTGAAGAAATATCCCTCCACTGTGAAATGTGATGTGAAACGCCTCCTTCAGTAGTCTGGATAATCGATCTATTCCTTTAATGCAGATTTCTGGATAAACGGCAGTTCGGCAATAACACGCGTTTTCCCGAGCCGGGCTATTGTTGCCAGGTTGTCTTTTTCAACAATTGTTTTCCTGCCCCGGGCGGCGTGATTGATTATCACGCCGAGAATATCCAGCTTTGCCCGCCTGAGCTCCCGCAAGGTCAGCAGGGTGTGATTGAGCGTGCCCAGGCCCGGCCGGGCGACAACAATTACCGGCAGCTTCAGCGCCCGCGCCAGGTCCAGCATGGTTTTTTCCCGCGTCAACGGCGCCAAAATTCCGCCGGCGCCCTCCGTGATCACAAAATCATGGCGGCTTTTTAGACTGGCGAAAGCTTTCATGATCTCCGGTATTCTGATATTCCGCTTTTCCAGCGCGGCCGCCAGGTGGGGGGAAGCGGCCAGTCGGAGCCGGCAGGGGGCCATGATTTTTTTCTCCGCGTCGGGCGGATTGATGCCGGAGATTTTACAGACTTCTTCCAGGTCCGGAGCGGATAATTTGCCCGCCCGGCGCCGGCAGCCGGTCTGGACGGGCTTCATGTAAACCGCGTCAACGCCCCGATTCCTGAGGGCGCATAGCAGGGCGGCGGAAACGATCGTCTTCCCGACGCCCGTGTCCGTCCCGGTCACGAATATGCCGTTTAATTTTTTCATGCGTAAGACCATATTGACCACAGATGTCACTGTGTCTCTGAGTGGTTAAATTTTTTTTGAGCAATGCCGTAAAAAACCCGGTAGGTGGCGTAAATCCCGCGCCCGGCGCGGTATCTCCGCCGGTAATCTTCCGCCAGGCGCAAAAGCTCGGAGCGCGTCAGGGCGTGATTCCTGTCCGGCGCGTTCCCGCCGGTCAGGCCCTGGTCGTGCAGCAGCTTCAGCAATTGTTCAGGCGATGAAAACGTTTCCCGCATGCGCGCGTTTTTTGCCATCCTCAACCGGAGCCCGGCCCGCGCAGCGGCATTTATAATTTCATATTGGGCGGGCAGGACAACCCGGCTTTTCTTGAGCGGGGCGACCCGGCGCCGCGAGGCATTGAGTTCCATGAAAGTGCCGCGCGTCATGACCGCCATGGCCAGCATACCGCCGGGCTCCAGCATGGCCCCGAGCCTTTTGATGATACCGGCGAGGGGCCTGATCCAGTGCAGGGCGCAGCTGCTGGCAATGAGCGGATATTTATCGGCGGCCGGCAGACGGCGCGCGTCCGCCGCAATCCACCGTATCCTCCGGTTCACGGCGAGGCGCTTGCGCGCCTTCAGAATCATTGCCGCGGAAGCATCAACCGCGTCTACCGCGGCGCGGGGAAACGCCTTTGCCAGCATTTGCGTAAGGACTCCGGTTCCGCAGCCGATTTCGAGAATGCGAGCCGGCGCGAAGCGGGCGCGGGCGCCCGCGCTTTTTTCCGCGAGCAGCGCCAGCAGCTCCGCGGCGACCCGGCGCTGGATTTTGGCGCGGCGGTGGTATGTGCCGGCCGCGGCCGAAAACCGCATGCTCACGGCGCGGCCCGGGTTGTGTGCTGGCTTAGGCATTCCTGCAAAAATTCCTTCATGTCGCCGGCGACCGCGCCGGGCGCCTGCCACGGCAGCCCGTGGCCTCCGCCATGGATTTTAACCCTTGCATCCGGCAGCAGGCCTTGCAGCGCCATGCCGGCTTCGGGCGGGACTATGGCGTCATCCCGGCCGTGGATGACCAGCGCGGGAACATCAAGCCCTCCGGCCCTGTCCCGCAGGTCAGTGCCGGAAAGATAATGCAGGCCGGCGGATAATTCAAGCCGGTTCATGGCCGCCGCCGCGGTGGTTTTCCGGCGGAGCGCCTCCCCGGCTTCCCCGGCCGGCCGGGCCACGTTCCTGAAAAAGCCGGTGAAGACCGGGCCGCTTTCCCCCCGGAGCCTGGCGGCCATGGCCCTGAGCGCCGCGGGCGGAACGCCCGGCTTCCAGTCCGGCCCGGAGCAGAATTTCGGCGTGGCGGAAATTAGCATTAACCCCTTGAACAGGCCCGGGCGGAGGCAGGCCGCCTCGAGCGCGACCATGCCGCCCATGGACCAGCCGGCAACAAATATTTCGCCCCCGATTTGCGCGGCCTTTTCAGCCAGGCCCGCGGCCCATGGGCTTTGCGGGCCGGGGCGCCGGGCGCCGTCCCACAGCTCCCCGGTTGAAACGAGCGTGACCTGCGCCACATCCGCCATGAGGCCGCCCAGGACTTGCAGGGCTTGGGGGCCGTGCGCCCATCCGGATACCAGAAAAAGCCTGGGGAGTGATTTCATGAGTGTGTTTTCAGTTTTGTTTATCCTGAGAGGCGATGTAAGCCCTGAGTCCGTCGAGGTCGCGGTCCCTCAGGAAGCTTTCCTGGAGCTCGCGGTCCAGGCACGGAAAGGCCTGCCGGTAGAGCCCGGCGGCTACGTCCGGCCTGCCCATGGCGAAAAGCGTTTTGCTGACTCCCACGGCCGATTCCCAGTTGTTGGCGGCCAGGCGGCTGGAGTGGTAGAAGGTCTCCAGTGCCCGCCGGTATTCGCCCTTTTCAAAATAAACCTCGCCCAGGTTGTAGTAAAGCTGCGGCTCAACTTCGAGCCGCGCCGGCTCGGTGCGGGCCATGTGGTATGTCGCCGCAAGGGCTCCCGCCGCGACCGCAAGCGCGGCAAGCTTCCGCACCCGCGGAGTTGCCGGGGACCGCAGGATTTCATAAAGGCGGAACATCCCGCCCGCGCCCAGGATGATCATGAAAGGGATCATGGACAGGCGGTAGCGCTCGTCCACGTAAAAAACGAGCATGTTGACGATGCCCAGCAGGATCATGATGTGGAGCAGGGCGAGTTGCCGCCAGCGTCCGGCCAGTAGGATTGCGCCTATTGCGGCCATGGGCAGGACCAGGTAAAAGCCGGCCGCCGGGATGGACAGGGTCCTGGTGAAAAGCGGCTTTTCAAACCAGGTGAAATACATGTTGGTATATTCTATGCCGGAAAAAATGCGCTTGAGCTTGAGCATCTCGAGCCGGAGGTAGGCCGGGAAGTTGCCGCGGATGAACTCGAAACCCCTGTCGCGCCAGTAGGTTGAAACCCTGGCCCTGTTGAGCTTGCGCCCGGCCGCTGATTCGGCCGCGGCTTTTACGTCCTCCTTCTGGTGCTCGATATCAGGCGAGATGCCTTCCATCCGGCAGTATATCCCCTCCGCCTTCGGGTTGTTGCCCATGTAAAAATTTTCGCCGCCGTTGCAGGAGATTATCACCAGGTCCGGCTCGATTGCGAAGTTGCGCAGGGCCACCAGGCCCACCAGCGCGGCGGCAGGCAGGATGAAAATTGCGAACCGCCTCAGGCCCGTCATAACTTTTGGGAAAGCAACGGGCCCCTCCGCCCGCAGGAAGGCCGCCCAGGCCAGTAGCATGGGCGCTAGCAGCAGGGCGTGCGGCCTGGCGATGACGAGGAGGCCCCAAACGAATCCCGCAGCCGCCCACTGGCGTTCCCTCCCGGCCCGCAAGAGGAGCCAGGCCAGACACAGGTGCAAAAATACTCCGGCGATGTCGGGAAGGATTTTCAGTGCGTAAAAATTCACGGTCCCGTAAAACGCGCAAAGCAAGCCCGCGGCCAGTCCGGTTCCGGTGTTGAAATATCTTTTGCCGACCAGGAACGCCAGCAGGCAGGAGCATGCCAGCAGGAGCGCCTGGGCGGCGTATATGACAAAATAGCCCTTGCCGGCGGCCAGCCAGAGCAGGGCGATGAAGTAGGGGTAGAGCGGCGCCTGGTGGAAAACTTCGCCCCCGAACCAGTCGCCGGCGATGATGGCCGAGGCCCACTTGTAATACACCTTGGAATCGCAGATCAGGCCGGAATAGAAGGGCGAGTGCAGGCAGTAGTCGGCCAGCAGGACGGCCTGGACCAGGAGCGAAGAGCAGAATACAACCGCGCCGGCCATGAAAGCCGGCTTCTTTACGGCCGGGGGCAGTGCAAGATTCATTGCTCGGGCAAGGCGGTAGCAACGGTCAATTTTTTCCGGCGCCGTCCTTTTTTTCCTTCCGGTTCATTTCGGCAGGGGGTAGTTAATGATTGCGAAGCAGTTCATTTTTTCAGCCAGGGTTTGCGGGGTATAGGCCGAAACCTTTGTCCGCCACTCGATGGTTTTCTGCTCGCTTCCCAGGTTCAGTTCCGCGTCTGTCAGGGCAAGAAGCGATTGGAAGCGTTTGAAATATGCTGCTCCGCAGCATTTCTGCCCCTCGCTTCCGTCGTGGCATTGGGCGGCCGAAAGGAGCTTGCCGTCGGGGCCCGGGAATACGCAAAACCAGGTTGCATCGGCCATGGCCCAGCGGCCGTCAGCGTAACATTCGGCAACGCAGTGGCCGGTTTTACGGTCGGAATAGAAAAGCTGGATAATGCGCGCCGGGATATTGTTGACATGGCAGAGCCTGATGAAAACCCGCGCCTGCTCGTTGCACCAGCCGGCTTCGCTCTTGAGCAGGGCTTCATCATCCAGGTTCCGGTCGCCCGGAACCTTCTCCCCGCAAGGCGGACCTTCCGGGTGCTTTACCCGCGCGGCGCCTTTGATCAACAGATTGGAAACTTTTTCCGTTTCCGTGCGGCAGCCGGCGATAACCTTGGCTGAAAGTTTTTCAAATGAAGGAAGAAGGCCCTTGCGGTAGTTCACCTTGAGAGGGGTGTAATCTGAGTAAAGATATTTTGCCGTTTCCTCCCTGTAGACAATGAACTGGTTGGCGTGGTAGCGGTCCACCCCGCGCACGGTCATCGCCAGCGGCCCGGTCCGCTCGCGGTAGGGCGATGGCAGGCCGTTCCGGCCGCGGAACGGCAGGACAAATGCCGGGAGGGTTTCCCTGGCCCAGGCCGGGCAGTCCGGGGGATTGTACTCGGGGGCTTCCAGGTTGTGCTTGGCCATGCGTATCTCCTTGGAATATTACAAAATTTGTTCGAGAAATCCTTCCGGGATGCGCGCGGCATACACCTGCCCCGTGCCGGTGGCGATGGAGTTGAAGACAACGTGCCTGTTGCCGGGGGTCATGTAGGCGTGCACGTGGCTGAATTGGCAGGCGCCCTGGCGGGTATGGGAATGGCAGAGCGGAATGTATTTGCCGGTCACGATGTTGCCGATGTAGATGCGGCCGTCGGCGTGGTCGTCGGCTATGAAAAACTGGCAGTCGTCCGAGGCCGCGAGGTGGTTGAACATGAGCCCGCGCGCGACCACCTTGGCGGAAGCGTCCCCCGGCGTTATCGAGTAAATGGCGGGCGGCTCGCGCCTTGCGGCCTCGTCATCCTTGAGGGTCACGAACGAGCTGGCCGAGACGCTGTAATGGCCGGCGGTGAAAAGTATGCGCCCGGTCATGCCGGCCCAGCACTCGTGACCGGTGATGGGCGGGGTGTGCGGCCGGCCGGCGGGCAGGGGCGTCACTTTGCCGGATTTTACGTTCACGAGGCTTAAGGTCGCCCCGAGGGGGCCGGTCCTGGTCTGCTTGCCGTCGGGCGATTTCCATTTGGCGCCGCGGTTGATCTGCACCAGGCTGAGCTTGCCGAAAGCCGGCTCGAACTGGAAGTGGGGGTTGAACATGTCCTCTATTTCGCAGAGCATGTCGGTGCGGCCGTTTTCCAGGTTGACACGGCGCAGGCCCATGATGTTGTCCCGGACCGGCACCGGCCCGGTGATGAACCAGCGCTCGTCGGGCGAAACGGCCCCGGAAGGATACTGCTCGTTGGTGTAAAAATGAAACAAATCGCGCACTGCCAGCGACTGCAGGTCCAGGGCCATCAGGCAGTTCCGGCTGCCCTGCATGCCGATGAAGTAAACCGAGTTGAGCCTGGCGTTGGCGCCGAGCGGGGTGCCCGTAACCGCCTGGCAGATCTTGAGCGTCTCCAGGTCGCAGACCCATATTTCGGCCGGGCGGCCGAAGGGCTTGCGCTCGATTGCGATGCGTTTGCCGTCGGCCGAGGTGAAGCGCTGTTCGCAGTAGATGTTGGTGCTGGTGACGGGCTCGCTCGTCAGCTGCTCGATCTCGGCCCCGCTTTCGCGGTCCACGCCGAACCGGATCGCCTCGGGCACCCATTTATTTGAAGAAGCCATTGTCCTCCCCTTATGATCCAACAGGTTAGCCGCTTGCCGCCCACAGTCAAGAACCTATCTCAAAATTCGCTCGGGTGCGCTTCACAGCAGCCCTTCCTTGTAGCCGGCGTCAATGATCCTGTCGGCGGCGTTCTCCAGGTCGCGGGGCGAATGGTCGAGCGTTACCGAAAGCCTTATGCGCGCCGTGCCCTCCGGCACGGTCGGAGGCCGGATGGCCACGGCGATGATGCCGCTTGCCCCCAGGCGCTCCGCCAGCGCAAGGGCCCTGGCGTTTTTGCCCACGATGAGCGGGATGATCTGGCTGGCGGAAACGCCGGTGTTGAAGCCGGCTTCCTTCAGCCGCAGGCGGAACGCTTGCGCGCGCTGCAGCAGTTCGCGGCCCAGGCCGGGGTTGCTTTCAAGAGTGTCCAGCGCCCCGGCGGCCGCCCCGGCGACCGCCGGGGGCAGGGCGGTGGAAAAAATGAAGCTCCTGGCGCGGTTTACGAGCCAGGCGCGCAGTGGGGCCGAGCAGGCGACGAAGCCGCCGTATGCGCCAAAAGCCTTGCTCATGGTGCCCATGGATATATCTACCCGGCTTTCCAGCTTGAGCTCGCGCACCATTCCGGAGCCGCCGGGCCCGAAAATGCCGGTGGCGTGCGCCTCGTCCACCAGCAGCATGGCGCCGTGGCGCGAGCAGGCTTCGGCGATTTCCTCAAGGGGCGCCAGGTCGCCATCCATGCTGAAGACCGATTCGGTGATCACCAGGCGGCGCCGGGCCTGCTGTTCGCTTGCGAGCAGTTCGGAGAGGTGGCGCGGATCGTTGTGGCGGAAGCGCTTCAGCTCCGCCCGGCTCAGGATTGCGCCGTCAACCAGGCTGGCGTGGGCGAGCTTGTCGGCGAATATGGCGTCGCTCCTGCCGGCCAGGGCCGGGATCACGCCCAGGTTCGCCATGTAGCCGCTCCCGAATACAAGCGCTTCCGGGTAGCCCTTGAAGGCGGCCAGGCGCCGCTCCAGCTCCGCGTGGCAGGGCAGGGTGCCGCAGACCAGCCGCGAAGAGGCCGCGCCGGCGCCGTAGGATTTGAGCGCGGCGGCGCCCGCCGCCGCCAGCTTTCCGCTGCGCGCCAGGCCGAGGTAGTCGTTGCTGGAAAAATTCAGTGTTTCGTGAGCACCATCGCGCGTTTTTCCGCCCACGGCCTGGAATTGGCGCAGGGTCCGTTCCATGCCGAGCGCGCGCAGCTCGCTGAGGCCGTTTTCTATCCAGTCCTGGGTTGTCATTGCCTGTGGGCTTCCGGGGTGTAAGGCGGGCATTTTTTCGGCGCGAATATTTTCCTGAGCCGTGCGAAGCGCTGGAGGTTGTTTTCAATGGGTATTTCCACCCGCTGCGCGCCGATCAGCGGCCGGGCGTAGCGGACAAAGTCATCGGTGACGTCAATCCGGCTCGGGGCCAGCCACTTTGCGGGGAATCTCCGCTCGCTGTTGGCGACTTGCTCCAGCGGAACTTTGCCGTAGCGGACCGCGTAGTCTCTCCCCGGCTCGCGCAGGATGGTCGCCATCCAGCCGCCGCCGTCTTTGGAAGCGATTTCCACGGCTTTCCTGCCGGCCAGGTAGGCTTCTTCCAGGTCTACCCCGGAGAGGAACGCGCTCGTGTCGCGCTGGTCGCAGGCGGGATTCTGGCCGCGCGCGAAGCCGCGCGCCGCCAGGCCGCGGGAGTTCAGGTAATTGACAACAACCTGCTGCGCGCTGGTCTTGCAGGCGTCGTATTCAATGTGCCCGAAGGCGTCGCGCGCCGCGCCGAGGTCCCCGGCGTCGAATCCCTCGCAGAGCGCCACGAGGCAGCGGCCGCTGCGCTTGAGCTCGTCGTTGACGTTGTCCGCCAGCTGTTCCAGCGCAAGGCCCGATTCCGGCATGTAAATCTGGAGCGGCATTTCGCGGTTCGGGTCGCCCAGGCGGGCGGCGGCGGTTATGAAGCCGATTTTGCGCCCCATCATCTGGATGACCAGGACGGGATCGGAGGTGCAGGCGCCGGCATTTTCCTCGTTTGCGTTCTGGATGCCGCAGGCCCAGTAGCGGGCGGTTGATCCGTAGCCGGGCGTGTGGTCTATCAGCTTGAATTCGGAGTCGCCCACGTCGTTGTCGATCGTCTTCGGCACCCCGGTGGCAACCAGGCCGAGGCCGCGCCCGGCGGCCAGAGCGCTGATTTTGTGGGCGGTGTCCATGGAATCGTTCCCGCCGATGCAGAAAAAGAAGCCGATGTCATGGGCCTTGAACACCTCGATAACCCGGTTGAAGTCGCGCTCCTGCGCTTCGCGCAGCTTGTAGCGGCAGGTGCCGATGGCGCCGGCGGCCGGGGTTGTTTCGAGCAGCCTGATTTCGCGCTGGTCCTGGGCGGAAAGGTCCAGGAGCTCCTCCCTGAGGACTCCCTCGATGCCGTGCCAGGCGCCGTAAATCCTGCCGAAGGATTCCGGGCAGCCCCGGCAGCCGTCTATGACGCCGCGGAGCGAGTTGTTGATGACGGGCGAGGGGCCGCCCGATTGAGCTATGACGACGTTGGCCGGCATGTTTTTTTCTTCCGCGGCGATATTGGATCGTGTAGCATCTATAAGTCAAGGTTGAAAACAACGGAAAGGTAAAAATGAATATTGATGTAAATGGATTGTTCAGCCTCGCCGGCAAAATAGCGATGGTGACCGGCGGCAGCCAGAACTTCGGGCTTGAAATCTCTTCCGGCCTTCTTGATGCCGGGGCGGAGTTGATCATAACCTCGCGCGATGCCTCCAAGGCGCAGAAAAGGGCGGGGGAGCTTTCAAAAAAACATTCCAGGCCGGTCCACGGCATGGAGATGAACCTGCTCGATGAAAAAAGCATCGTGAGCCTGTTCGCGGACGTAAAGAAAAAATTCGGGCGGCTGGACGTTCTCGTCAACAACGCCGGCGGGCATTCGCCTCTGGCCACCGGGTTTTTGGAAAAAGAGGCGCTGGAAGCCTGGAAGGCTTTTATTGAGATCAACATGACAGGCACTTTCCTGATGACCAGGGAATACGCCCGGCTGATGATGGGGCAGAAGAAAGGCTCAGTCATCAACATAGCCTCCATCGCCGCACTGGTCGGGCGCGACCGCAGGGTTTATCCCGAGGGCATGACGCCCCAGCCGGTGCCCTACGCCGCGGCCAAGGCCGGCATGATCGGCCTTACGCTGGATTCCGCCGCGTACCTGGGCCGGTTCGGCATACGCGTCAACGCCATCTCCCCGGGCGGATTTGAAAGGAACCAGCCAAAGGAATTCATATCCGCGTATTCGGACCGCACCATGCTCGGCCGCATGGGGCGGGACGGGTATGACCTGAAAGGGGCGGCGGTTTTCCTGGCGTCCGACGCCGCCGCCTACGTCACCGGCCACAACCTCGTCGTGGACGGCGGATTCACGAAGTTTAAATAAGAAAGTTAATTCAAAAATAGTTTTGAAACAGGCTCAAGAGTCGGGGAAATATATGGAAAATAGAAAAGTTCTGGTTGTCGGCTGCGGATCCATCGGCCTGAGGCACCTGAAAAACCTCAAGCTCAATTCCGCCCTGGATATCGCAGCCCTCGACGTCAGCGCGGCTGCTGCGGACGAGGTGCGGAAAATAGACGGGCGGATTTGTTTTTTCAACGATTTCCATGCCGCCGCGGCCTGGAAACCGGACATGGCTGTCGTGGCAACCCCGAACCAACTGCATCTGAAAAACTGCCTGTGGGCGTTTGAAGCCGGCGCGCACGTTCTCTGTGAGAAGCCCCTGGCGGTTTCGGTGGAGGAGGGACGCGCAATCGTGGCGGCGGCAAAAAAAGCCGGCAAAATTTTTGGGGTCGGTTTTACCGAGCGCTTCCGCGTTGCCGTGGCCCACATCATAGAAGAGGCGCTCTCCGGCCGGATGGGCAAACTCATCGGGGGCCGGGCCATGGTGGGCACTTACAACACCCTCCTTTGCGCCAAAGATCCCCGCCACCGCCTGGAGGCGTTCGGGTCCATCGTCCTGGACTACACCCATGAGCTTGACATACTCTCTGCCATCTTCGGGGACGTAAAAAGGCTGGAGTGCTACTGCAACAGCCTGGCGGACAAGGAGCTCAAGGCCAATCCCTCGCTGGCCGCCGCGCTGGTCCAGTATGAAAAGGGCGAAATTGTCACCGTTCATTTCGACTATGTTCAGCATCCGCAGCGGCGCAATTTCGAGGTTTACGGCAGCCGGAAAACCTTAGTTTACGACTGGGGCGCCGATACGCTCGAAATACACGATTGCGCCAGGCCCGGGTTTGAAGTCCGCCGCTTCAACAACGTGCGCGACGAGCAGTTCGTGCGCGAGCATGAAGACATGTTCCGTGCGATCAGGGAAGGCGGCGCGCCGCGCGTTTCCGGTGAAGACGGGTTGAAGTCTCTTGAAGTTTCCGAAAAGATGCTTGAAAGGCTGAAAGCCGGCTAGGTTCTTAAACAAAAATTAAGACCTGATAGATCAGAACCGGCGATAAAATACAGGATAATCGGACAGCATAATACCTGCCCGCAGTGCTACCGGTCCGAAGCTATTGCATCGCAAACGGGCGCACGGCGTTGCAGTCGGATCAAACAAGGAATTCCAAATCTAGAAGACGGAAAGATATGGATCCGTACTTTGTGATTCTGCAGTTCCTTGTTCTGTGGTTCTGCGGTTTGGTTGGTTGCGCGCGTAAATCCGCGCCGCGGGTCAGGCTTTCCCCAGGCGGTACTTGGCGATGGCTTCGCGCGGCGAAATGCCCAGGGCGTGCCGGAACGCCAGGCTGAAGTGCGACTGGTGCTTGAACCCGAGGCGGTAAGCGATTTCCTTTACCGAAAGCTTGCTGTTGGCCACGCACTCCATGGCCTCCGCCATGCGCAGCTGGTTGCGGTAGGCGCCGGGCGAGAGGCCGAACTCGGACCGGAAAAGCTCGCGCAGGTGCTCGGGCGAATAGCCGGTCCGGCTGCTGAGGGTTTGCAGGGACTGGCGCCTTGAATCCGGATTTTCCAGGAGCGCCTTGAGCTCGCGGGCGGGAGTATTGCGGATCGCCGCGCCGGCCGAGCAGTCGATGATGAAGCGCAGGATGTTCATGATGCCCAGTTCGAGGCGGGCGGTGTTGAGGGGGATCGGGTTCAGGTAGCATTCCCGCAAGCGCGCCATTTCTTTCTGCCAGCCCGGTAGGTTTTCCGGCCCGAGCGGCGTTAAGACCGGCAGGCTCATCCATGTATCGTTAATGCGGACGTCAACCTTGCCGGGAGTTTTTGAGCGCCGCAGGCAGTCGGTGCGCAGGATGATGCCCCAGGTTTCGCGCCCCGGGATGGAATCGGATGCAATCCGTGTTCCTTTCGCGGTAAGCAGGAGGGCGGGCACAGCAGGATCGATTTCCAGCTCATCCACGGCCAGGCGCTTGATGCCGTACGCGTTGAGTGTTATGGCATGGTAGGACTGGGTATATATCTTGCGGTTTGCGTAGCGGAAATCCCTGACAAAACCCACCTGGAATGGAAATAACATAACCTTCGAAATATATACAAAATCCCCGTAAAAATAAACAGCAAAGCCTTTAATTTGTGAAGATTATCAGGATAATCATAAATCAAAAGAAGAGATATATTTGCGGTTGCCGCCCTGGATTCATATTGCTGTCCATGTCCAGGTCAATGTGCTAGAATCGTGCCGTTTCCCATATGGTCCAAGTTGCAAACAAGCAGGCTTCGGGTGAAATAACTGCGCCCGTGACTCGCGCTCGCATCGCCGGTGATTTGCGCGCGCTGGGAATCGGTCCGGGCGGCGTTGTCCTCGTCCACAGCTCGCTGAAGGCCGTCGGGCGCGTTGAAGGCGGCCCGGAGGCCGTGATTGAAGCTTTCCTCGACGCCATCGGCCCGGCCGGCACGCTGGTTTTTCCGTCGTTCCAGGCCGGCAGCGAACACGAGCTCACGCGTAACGCCTGCGTTTTCGACGTGCGCTCCACCCCGTCCGGCACCGGCTTGATCCCGGACACTTTCTGGCGCCGCCCCGGCGCGATCCGGTCCTTAAGCCCGACGCACTGCATGGCCGCCTGCGGAAAAAACGCGGCCGGGCTCATGGCCGGCCACGAGCTGTGCAACGTATCCGCCGGCAAAAACTCTCCCTTTGAAAAATTGGCCGCGCTCGGTGCTAAAATCGTGCTTTTGGGCGTGACGCATGCCGCCGACACCACCCTGCATTTTATCGAGAACACCTGCGGTGCCCCGACCGTCTGCCGCGAGCTCTTCAAGCCATCTGTAATAGACAGTGCCGGGAGAGCTATCGTGGTGCCGACCCATCCCCACATGCCCGGCTTGCGCCGGCGCTACGAGCGGGCGGAGGATGTTTTGCTCCAGGCCGGAATCCAGAAAAACGGCATGGTCGGCCTGGCTTTGACAAGGATCGTTGATGCCGCCGGCATGGTGCGGGTTATCGGGGAAAAGATCCGGCAGAATCCCCTTTTCCTGATAGAGGTATTTACGCCGTGAATTATAATCAACAGGTAGGGCCGGACTGCCAGTCCGGCAGCGCAATATGGAGCAATGGCGGGAAAAGGCTGTCCCGCCCTACATAAGCAAGAATATGTCAGGATTATTATGGACCCCTTAATAATTGCTTGAAAGAACATTAACTGGAAAGGAGAAATCAAGAATGAAATTGAACAAACAACTTGGCCGGATTTCGGCGGTTTCCTGGTTTATTATGCTCGCGATGTGGGCGGGTTCGGCGTTCGGCGCCGCTGATCAAAAAACAATTCAAATCGCCGCGGGCGGCAAGTCGGATTACGCCATTGTGGTGCCGGATGCGGCTGAAGAGGTGCGCATACTGCCGGCCGCGGGCCTGATGCAGACAAACATTTTCGAGTCGTCCGGCGTGCTGCTGCCCATCATGAAGGAAACAGAGCTGCCCGTGGGGAAGCCCGCATTTTATCTTGGCAAAACACTCGCGGCCAGGAAAGCCGGCCTGGCGCTTGACAAGGTTGCGGGGTGGGGCTGCCTTGTCAAGGCGGCCGGGCGGGATATCTTTATCGTCGGCGAAGACGCCAGAGATCCGATCAACGACAAGCGCGAGATCGTTCACCAGGGGACCATGAAGGGCGTCATAGTCTTCCTGGAATCCGGGCTCGGCGCGCGGTTTTTAATGCCGGGCGAATACGGAAAGCGCATTCCGAAGCATGACCCCCTGGCCGTGGATGCCGCGCTGGACTTGTCTTTCGCGCCGCGCTTTGATTACGTCATCGGGCGCGCGCCGCGCGATAAGGTCCTGGCCGTGGCGCTCAACCTCTTCGGCTCCACGCCCATCCTGAAATCCTACGGCGGGCATTCATACTACGACGCCGTGCCGGAGAAGGAGTACGAAAAAACGCACCCGGAATATTTTGCGATGAGCGGCGGGATCAGGATGCCGAAGGAAAACCACCTCTGCATCTCCAACCCGGAGGTCCAGGAGCTGATGCTCAAGGAGATGGAAAAGCAGCTGGACAAGGGCTACCAGTGGGTAGAGCTGGCGCAGACCGACGGCTACCGCCCCTGCCAGTGCGAAAAGTGCGCCGCCATCCACGCTGACGCGGCCGAGCGGCTCTGGATTGTGCACCGCTCCCTGGCGGAGGAGATGAAAAAGCGCCGGCCCGGCAAAAAGGTCATGATCATTTCCTACGGCCCCACCAGGCACCCGCCGGCATCGTTCAAGACATTCCCGGACAACGTTGTGATCCAGGTGTGCACCTACACCCCGGAGAACTTTGAGCTCTGGGCGCCCTTCAACGTGGATAAAACGGTCTATGTCTACAACTGGGGCGACTACAACCTGCCGGGCTACGGGCCGACGCGCACGCCGAAGTTTGCCATCGACCAGGTGCGCCGCTTCCTGGAGAACAAGGTGCGCGGAATTTATCTCTGCGGTGGATACGAGGCCAACATCAGCTACGGCTTGAGCGGCCCGGCCATGTACGCCTTCGGCAAGGCGCTGGAAAACCCGGAACGCGAGCCGAAGGAAGCTCTGGAGGACTACGTCAACACGCTTTTCGGTGAATCCGCCGCGCCGATGAGGGCTTTTTACCGCGGCATGTATGACCGCCTCGAAACCTATTCGCTTTTCAGCACGCCGAACTTTCCCGTGGGCGGGGTGTTCAATTCCATGAGCACACCAGAGGATTACTTCTGCCACGTGTTCCCGCCGAAGCTGCTGAACGATATGTCCCTTAACCTGGCGCGCGCCAGGGCCATGGCCAAAGATGAAAGGGTCCGGGAAACCCTTGGGATGGTGGAGCTGGAGTTCAATTACGTGAAAAACATCGCGTCAATATACCATGTCTACCGCGCCTACCGCATGAGCCCGACGCCCGCGCTGTTCGACGAACTCGCGCGCAAGATGGATGAGCGCAAGGCCCTGCTGGACGGCATGTACGCCGCCGACGGCAAGTGCTCCGTGAAAATGCCCGGCAATCTGCCGCTGTGTTTCACGAACATCAAGCGCAAGGACGCCGAGATGAACGGGCGCACCATGGGGCTGCGCCCGCCTTTCAGCTGGGATTTTGCCATGATGAAAGAAAAAGGCATATTGCCCGGATCCGGCAAAACCAGGCGCATCGAGGTGGCAAAAGCAACAGGCATCAAGCTTGATGGCGATTTCGACAAGGGCGTTTGGAAGGACATCCCCGCCCAGGAGTTGAACGAAATCGGCATGGGCAAGGCGCCTAACGCCACGCGCTTCAAGGCCGCTTACGATGACGAGGCGTTTTACGTGGCCGTGGAGTGCGCTTTCGACAGTGACGAATGGCTGGGGCGCCTCAAGCCCATGGGCAGGGACGGCAACACCTGGGCGCAGGAATGCATCGAGCTCGCGATTGACCCCTTCGGCGAGCGTGAAAAGCACTGCCAGCTTGTTTTCAGCCCGATAGAGAATTCAACCTTCGACGCCCGGCGCGGATACATCGAGGACCCCGTCCACCCCCTGTTCGGCAAGCCGGAAATCTCTTGGAACGGCGAGTGGGAATACGCCGCGCGCATTGACAAGGATAAAAAGCGCTGGACGGCCGTGGCGCGCATCCCTTTCAAGACGCTCGAGGCCGGCCGCCCGGAGCCGGGAACCCTCTGGACTATGAACGTCGGCCGCGCGGAGTGGCCGGTAGACCACGGCGAGGGCGGGCAGGGGCGCTATTCCACCTGGTCACCCAACCTGGAAGGCCGCGATTTTCACGACCGCACCAGCTTCGGCGAAGTTGTGTTCAAGTAAAACTTTCTCCATTGAGGTAGTTTCAAAACTCATGGGAACGCCCTGACAGAGCAGGGCGACTGCAGTGTAATATGTTGATAGTCAACGAGTGTAGTTTGTAGCCACGGCACTTACTACTCTGCGAAGTAAGCGAAGGCTTCCTTCGCTACGTAGCACGAGCTGTTGCCGTGTCTTTTGAGTTTTGAAATGACCGCCATTATTAGTTGAATCATTCAGGAGGTATTACATGAAACCTCGCTTGATATGTTCATTCGCCATCCCTGTTGTCTGCTTCATCGTGTCAAATTCTCTTGGCGCGGCCGAGTATTTCGTCAACAAACAGGGCAGCGACGGCAACGACGGGCTGGCCCGAAACAAGGCGTTCCTGACGGTCCACAAGGGTTTGAACGCGATAGCGCCCGGGGACGCG
Source organism: Kiritimatiellia bacterium (assembly GCA_041674125.1). Classification (GTDB taxonomy): domain Bacteria; phylum Verrucomicrobiota; class Kiritimatiellia; order JAAZAB01; family JAAZAB01; genus JAQUQV01. The sequence goes on along the minus strand of JBAYWJ010000002.1, from coordinate 5,848 downwards.
CTCACCATCGGTCCCGGTGAGTATTTTGAGGCGGCCTTCCGCACCAACTTGGGCGGCAGCGCCAAGGCCACCATCGTAAGGGCCGAAATCAACGGCACGGTCATCCTGCGCGGTGACATCCCGGCGCCAACCCCGCGGGCCGTGGAAGGCTGCAAGTATATTTATGCCTTTAACCTGACCAACAAGGTGCAGTGCGTCAACGAGGTTGATACCCTGACAATGTACAGCGTGATGCCCAGCATCGAGGAGCTGGAATTTGTGCCGGGCAGCTATTATTTCGACGAGGAAAAGCAGACGGTTTATTTCAGCACCTCGGACTGGCTCCCGCCGGCCAGGCACCGCCTGACAGTTTCGGTCATTAACAACTCCGGCTTGCTTTTGTACCATCCCACCAACGTTATCATTGAGGGCCTTGCTGCCTGCGGGTTCAACAAAGATTGCCAGGAGGTCAGGGCGGGAGACCTCTACGGCAGCCGGGCGGGCATCGGGATTGACCGCGGCGCAGACAACGTCATCCGTCATTGCACGGCTTTTTTGAACGGGACCGGCATCGCGATTCAATCATCCAAAAACTGCCTCGTTGAACATTGCGTCAGCTACGGCAATTACACAAAGTTCGGCTCGGTGAGCGGCAACATCTGCAACTGGAATACGCCGGAGGAGGGCGGCATCATCCGGCACTGCAAGGCCTTCGGGAGCCACCTGAACGGGATTGATTTTTACGGCGAAATCAAGGGCGTATGCCGGCTCGAGGATAACATCACCTGGCATAACATTTCCTGCGACATGAAAATCAAGGGCGGCGCCTGCCGCATGGGTTTCATGGAGCGCTGCGTTGCCTCGGAGTTTTATATCCAGTACACCACGAACATATTCAATTCCCTGTGCACGCGGGCGAAGTCCGAAAATCCCCAGGAAAACAACATCGTTTTTGCCGAAATTCCGGGCCTGGTGCCGGGCGATGAATTCGCCGACCCGGAGAACCTTGACTACCGCCTGCAGGCCGCCTCGCGCTTCCGGGGCGCGGCAGGCGGCAGGGACGAGGGGCTTTATCCCTACAAGCCGGATATCTATTATGTGAAAACGAACGGCAGCGACTCTGCTGACGGGCTCTCTGTCAGCAATGCCTGGCTTTCGCTCGACAAGGCGCTGGGCAAGCTGCGCGCCGGCGACACGCTCTATATCCTGTCCGGAGTATATGCGGGCGGCTTGAAGATAGAAGTCTCCGGCAAACCTGGTCACCCGGTCAAGATCGCCGGCCGCGGCAACGAGCGGGTCGTGATCAGCGGATTGGTTGAGTTGAAGAAAACCGCCCATATGAACATTGAAAGACTGAATTTCACCGGGGGCGGCGTGAATGTCAATGGCGGCGAGAACATCAGGGTGTCGAATTGCGGGTTCAATGTGCCCCTTGTTGCCAGCAAAGCCGATGGGTTCGTGCTGGAGCACAGTGCCTTGACCCGCGGGGTTGAGCTTAAAAGTTGCAAGGGCGTTATCACGCGCGACAATATATTCGACAACCAGGAAAACTATTCCATAACGCTTGACGGGCCTCTCGATGGTTACATTGCCTGGAACTGCTTCAGCAACCCGGAAAAGTGCCGGTCAACCGCGGGGAAGGTCACCGGCCTTGGCGAGGAACAGTATTCGTCGGCGCTCCGGCCGGAATTCACGGATCCCGTGAAGGGCGTCTTCACCCTGCGCAACGACCACCTCTTCAACGGCTACGGCAGCCTCGGGATGCCATTGGGGCCGTATCGCCGCGTGCGCGCGGTCAAGGCGCTGAAAATCGTGGACCCGCAGGTGCTGGCGGTGAGCGCCACCACCGCTGATATCGAGTGGCGCACCACGGGCGAGAGCACCACCGAGCTCTCGTGGGGCGAGACGCCCGCCTGCACCAACAGGAAAGAGCTCATATACTGGCCGGGATACTTTCATACCATGAGCCTGGCCGGGCTCAAGCCCGGGACGAAATACTACTTCAAGGCTTCCGCGACAATGCCGGGATATGAATTACACGGCAACCCCGAGGCCGAGGCACTGGATCTCAAGAAAACGCGCGCCAGATTTTCTTCCGGGCCCGGCGAGCTGACCACGCTCGACAAGAGTCCCGCCCCGGCAACGTATTACGTCAGCACCAGCGGCTGCGACTCTTCCTCCGGCCTTTCAACAGATGAAGCGTGGAGAACGATCAGCCATGCTGCCCGGCGCGCAGGGCCCGGCGACATGGTCATCATCGGCGGGGGAGCATACGGGGAAACAGTCCGCTTCCGGCGCACGGGAGATTACGGGCTGCCGGTGCGGTTCACCTGCGCGCCCGGTGAAAAGGTTTGGCTTGACGGCCGGAGGCTTGCGCTTTGCCAGGGCATAAATATTTTCGGCAAGGAGCACGTCCATCTCGACGGCCTTTACGCCCGCGATTACGGGAGCGGCGAGAGCGGCGGGGGCATCGTCAACGTCAACGGCGGCTCCGGCATCCAAATCACGCGCTTTTTCCATGACGGGCGCACTTTCGGCTATTATGGCTATACCCCGGGCTTCATCAACGCCGCATCGTCTTCCAACCTGCTGGTGAAGAACTGCTTCTGCACGCGCGGGTTCAGAGGTCCGCACTTCTGGTCCTGCGCCGGCCTGCGCGTTGAAAACAACGTGTTTTTTATCAACCAGATCGGGATGATGTTCATGCTCGGGAAACCCGCCGATGTTTTCAGCTTCGACAGGAACATCTTTGCTGACAACATAATCGGTAAATCTTTGCAGCCGCTTTTGCTGATAAGTGCTCCCGACCAGATGCTGCCGGGCACGAACTGCTTTTACCTGCGGAATTCTGAAAAGGACAGGAAGATGATACGCTTGGGAGATGAGGCCATGACGTGGGGCGATTACAAAAAACTTTCCGGAAATCGTTCTGAAATCATATTTGCCAACCCGCGCTTCACGGCCCTCAGGGAGCTGGTCACCTTCTCCGGCGAGGCCGACTGGAGAAAGACCATTGTTGTTAAATCCAAGGAGCTGGCCGCCGAGCACGCGCCGGACAAGCCCTGGGATTTTAAAGACTTTTTTGCTCAAAACCCGGACTTGGTCAAGCGCGGCATCGGCCTCCAACCGGAAGCTTTTAAGGATTATCAATTCATTACCTCCACAACTAACGTCCCGGGCCGGTAAAATGCTTGCCATCAATTATTTTGCGGTATAATTAACAAATGGCCCAAGTATTCCATCTTTTCCTGTTAGCCTTTCTGGGCGTTGTTGCAATTGGGCCGTGGCCTGCCTTCGCCCAGGCCGCATGGCACGTGGCCACGAACGGGTCCGATGCGCTCAACGACGGCCTGAGCTGGGAAGAGCCTTTCCTGACCATCGGCAAAGCGGTGTCCAGCGCCAGCGCCGTCACGGTCGAAGAGATTCTTGTCTCGAACGGCACGTATGAAGTAAATGTTGAAATAAGCGTCTCCAAGCCGGTGACAATCACCGGGGTGAACGGCTGGACCAACACGATCGTCAAGGGCAACGCCGCCTTCCCTGGCATTACCAACCGCTGTTTCAATATCAACCACACTTCCGCAGTCCTGCAGGGCCTTACAATTACCAACGGAGGCTGGCTCCTGGACTCATCTGCGGCGCGCGGCGGTGGAATATATATGATTAACGGAACGGTGCGGGAGTGCCTAATCACCGGCAACTCCGCCTACCAGGGCGGCGGCATTTACATGGCCGGCGGCGGCAGCTGGCGCTATTCTCTCATGACCAACTGCATGATCCGGGGCAACATCTGCTCCAACAGCGGCTCCGCCAGCGGCGGCGCGGGCGTAAGCCTGCGGGCCGGCACTCTGACCGACTGCCTGATCATGCAGAATACCGATCTGGGCCCCCAGTGCAAGGGCGGCGGGGTGGTTGTCTACTGCGACAGCGCCGCCGACATATGGTCAATGGCAAACTGCAATGTCATCAGCAACCAGGGCTTTGATGGCGCTGGCTTGTATTATTATTCCATCCTTACCAATCCGATTGAAAACTGCCACTTTGACATGAATACCGCCCGCCGGTACGGGGGAGGAATCAATACATATGTTTTCAGTAAACTGGTACTGTCGGGCGGGTCGGTCAACAGCAATGATTCATGGTATTATTACGGGGCCGGGATCATGAGCTATGGCAACCTTACGGCATCCAACACCAGCATATCATATAATATTCTAACCAATGCTTCCGGCAGCGCGGCCATTGACTGCCAGGGTGAGGAAACGGTCCTGGACAACTGCGACATCAATTATAACCGAACCACCAGCCTGCCGGTCGTCAGGGTAAATTATGGCACGATTTTCATGCGCGGATCGAACCTGACGGTCCGCAACAGCCGTTTGCTCGGCAACGAGGTCATCAACAGCAACAATTGCTCGGGCGGCGCGATATATTCGTTATACAACAGGGGCATGGTCCTGATCGAAAATTGCATAATTAAATCAAACATCGCCAGCTGCGGCAGCGCAGCCGCGAACAGCTCCGGCGGCGGAATTTACATTTCATCCAATGCAGTCATCCGCAACTGTGAAATATCAGCCAATAAGGCTGCCTTGCCCGCCGATGGCGCCGCTAATTGGGGTCTTGGCGGCGGCATATTCGTTGCTAATACCAATAACGCCAACATCATCGAATCCTGCACGATCGTCAGCAACTACGCCCAGGACCGCGGTCCAGGCATTTATCTGGCCGGCAGCGGCCAGGACGTGGTTCGCAACTGCGTGGTGCAGTCCAACTACAGCGCGGCCAGCAGTACGAACTGGTACATCGCCGATGATGCCCGCCGGGCTTTCGTCTCCTTCACCTGCACCCCGGAAATCATGGCAGGGGCCGGCAACACCACCGCCGACCCGCAGTTCATAGATTTTGCCGGCGGCAACTACCGCCTGAACGCCAGTTCCCCCTGCATCAACATCGGCGCCAACCAGCCCTGGATGACAGGCGCAACTGACCTTGACGGGGCAGCCCGGATCCAGCAGGAGATAGCAGACATGGGTTCCTATGAATCGGGCTACGCGCTGATGGAATTGGGTCCGCTTCAATTTACAAACACGGTCATGCGGGGCTCAACCACGAACATTGCTGTTTCAATGGTGAATACCTCCTCTGAGTTCCAGATATTCTGGCAATCCACGATTACCAGCGGCTGGATTGTATGCGCCTCCGCAGGCGGCCCGGTTGATGCAAGGGACACAAACGCGATTGTTGTCACCAACAGTTCTATCGGCCTTTCGCCGGGAACGCATTCCGGCCGGATGTACTTTGCCGCGCCGACCAATTTTCCGCCCATCATGCTCTCAACAGCCGTCGATATGACTTTGCACGTGGCCGAGTTTGCGAGGAACCCGACCCAGGTGGTGGCGACGGTGCGTCAGTTTGCCAACACGAACAAGACCCTGACGATCTGGAACTCCGGCGCGGGCGACATACCCTACCGTCTCTACACGAACACCTCCTGGCTGGCGGCGGAGCCCTCCTCGGGGGTGCTGACGGGGAACACTGAGCAGGTTATCAGCGTGAGCTTCACCAACACGGCACTGCCGCTGGGGGTGTACTACGGGGCACTGACGCTGGTGCCCGGGATAAGCGGGGAGCCCTTCGAGGTGAACGTGGAGCTGACCGTGACCACCGGCCCCCGGATGACCATGACGCCCTTAAGCCTTGCCCGGACCGTCATGGTGGGCCAGAGCCCGGAGGGTCAGCAGCTTTACATTTCCAACGTGAGCACGTCGGAGGCGATCAACTGCCGGGTTGACTGGGACCAAAACTGGCTTAGCGTGAGCCCGAGCAACAGCATAGTCTTAATGCCCGGGGCCACCAGCGCCCTGGC
>JBAYWJ010000001.1:0-44655 GCA_041674125.1 Kiritimatiellia bacterium | reverse complement strand
TTGACCCTCGCCAGGAACGCCGCGGATTTACAAAAGCCGCGATGCCCTAACGGGTTACGCCAGGTTTCGCGCGTGGCGGCGTTGACCGTGGAAGGACATACCTTCCTGGTATGCCCATTCCGCGGCCGCCTTGCCATGCGCGAAACTGAACAGTAATCATGGTTCAAATTAATTTGCGGATAAGCTCTAAGGCTCTTTCCGGCGCACATTACGCATGAGCCGGTTGTATTCGGGCTTTTTCTCCCATTCCGCAAACAGGGCCTTATAGCGTTCATCTTCTCTCCATGAATGCGGCTTCGGCTCGTCCGCGCGGACCTTGCCCTCCGGGTAGTCCCTGCCGGCGACGCTCCCGTCAACCGAAGCGTTCCATTTCTCAAAAGCTGACTTCATCCGGCTGAATATTTCAGGATGTTCTCCGGCTATATTTTTGGTTTCTCCTGCATCCGCTTTCAAGTTGTAAAGCTCCCACTTGCCTTCCCCGATATTCTCCGTTACCAGCTTGAAGTCGTTGTCAAGCAGCGCGCCCTGTTTCTGGTACCGGAAGGGGATGGGCTTTTCGCGGCGGGCAATGTCCCGCTTGAACAGGTCCGCGAGGCTCTCGCCATCAACCGGTTCAAGGAGATCCGATTGCGGCAACCCCAGAACGCCGGCAATCGTGGAAAAAATATCCATGGTGGAAGCGGGATAGGAAGAAACGCGCGGCTTAATGGCGGCGGGCCATTCCACGACGCAAGGCACGCGCAGCCCGCCTTCCCAAACCGAACCCTTGAGGCCGCGCAGATGGCCGACCGTGCCGGGCGTGACGCCGCCGAGCCCGCCGTTGTCGCTGCAGTACCATACCAGAGTGTCGTTTTCGACTTTCAGGTCGCGCAGCCCCTTGCGCAGGATGCCGACGCTCCGGTCAAAAGCCGCCAGCTCGCCGTAATGCTTCCGGCTTTCCTCGTCCAGGCCCGGGAACAGGTCCTGGTCCTCCATGCTCGCGATCCACGGTTTATGCGGGGAGCCGTCCCAAATAACGGCGAAAAAAGGCTTTTTATCCTGCGCCGCCGCTCTTATAAATTTCAGCGCCTCGCCGACGATTACCGAGGAAGTGTCGCCCTTGAACGCCTCGCACTTTCCATTGCGGCTTAAGATCGGATTCATGTCGAAATAGTTGGTGGCGGAGAGCCACTCGTCGAACCCGAATGCGCCGGGGCCGCGCGGGTCGTCTTTCAGGATGGGAGCTCCGGGGCCGGTAAGCCCATCCAGGTGCCATTTGCCGAAGTGCCCGGTCGCATAGCCGCGCCGCTTGAGTGCCTGCGGCAGGGTTTTTTCCTGGAGCCGCAGGGCGTGGCCGTGGTTCGGGACACCGCACCGGTCGTTGGCCCGGCCGGTCAGGACGCTGGCGCGGGTGGGCGAACAGACCGGGGCGCCGGCGTAGAAGCGGTCGAAGCGCAGGCCGTTGGCGGCCATGGCGTCCAGGTTGGGGGTTTTAAGGGCGGGATGATTGTAATAGCCTGTTTCCCCCCAGCCCTGGTCGTCGGTCATGATCAAAACAATGTTCGGCATCCTGGTTTCCTTTCCATTGACGGGATAAGGCCCGGCGCCGGCGGCGAACAGCAGCCGGTCCGCGCAGAGGGCGCCGGCGCAGGCCAGGCCGATCCCCTTGAGAAAATTTCTGCGATCCATGATGTTTGACATGTTTTCCATGTTATATTCCGGTGCTATGGTAATGCCCTTTGAAAAGCGCACAAAATATTTTGTCGTCATTTCATGAAATCCGGATGCAAACCCCCGCCGCGCAGCATGTATTCCGAATTCGGCGTAATCATGGTCCACCTGATGGCATCGGGGTATTTCTTTTTGATCTGGTCGATCTGCTCCCACAGCGCCCGCGCCTCTTTGTCCGCCTCGGGATGATGGTCCTTATTTTGCCGGACCTTTGCCATCGCCGCGCGCAAATCCGCCACCAGCCTGGTGTAGTCCAGCCCCGCGCGCGTGAAGGCAATGCGCTCCGCGTATTTTGCCGGCGCCCCCGCGACCTTTTTAGCCGCATCGTCCATGAGTTTACAGGCTTTTTCAAAAAAAACCTTGTCGTAAACCTCGGCGTACCCGTTTTCTTCGCCCGGGAATTCATCCACCTTGCGGTCGCGGGCCCGCTCCATCATTTCCCAGTATGCCTTGAGCTCTCCGGCGGCCGGGCCATAGGCACGGCGGTAGTAATCTTCCAGGATCGCCCGTCCATCCGCATACGGGTTCCAGGCCAGCTGGGCCATCATGTAATAAATCGGCCCCTGGGTCGCCCAATGGCCCCAGACCTGGTCCACGTAGATGCCGGCGCAATTGTTTTCGGCGACGAACCGGAAGACCTCCATGCGCCGTCCGAAGGGCACGTCCGGCAGGCCCTTCTGCCAGCCGGCCGGGTCGCCCGTGTTCGGCCGCCAGACCTGTTTTTTCGCCACCTTGCCCCAGGCGGCATAATCCAAGGCGCTGTACCCCCCACCCTCCTTCGATACAGAGTTGGTGCCCCAGAAGAGGTTGGCCACGTTCACGATGAGCACGTTGTCGTCCGGCACGGCCTTGACCGGCGGCGGGCGCCAGTTGCCGTAGGCCAGCATGGAGACGTAATAGTCCTTGCCCGGGTATTTTTCCTTCAACTTGCGTGCGACTATGTTGGCAAAGGTGATGTGCCGGTCAGTGAGCGAAACATATTCCTGGGTCAGGCCTTTCCAGTGAAAAGACAGCATGCGGCCATCCGGGTTGTCCCAGGCCCGGCAGTTGGTACAGATGCAGTGGCCGCTGGCGTAGCTGTCATTGGGCGAGGCGTTAAAGACGGTCTGGAAAGGATTTTCCTTGAGCTGCTCCCCCACGTTCGCGATCCACTGGTCCCACACGGCCGGGTTGGCATGGCAGAGCTTGGCCCTGTTCGGCTCAGGAAAGCCGCTGCGGGTGCCGTCCGGCTGGAGCGCAAAGTAGTCCGGGTGGTTTGTGTGGTACTTATCCCACCAGTCGCCGAAGCCGTGGCCGCCGGCTTCCGCGTCGAAAGAATCCAGAACGATCCTCTGATGACGCACCCATTCGTTGCGTTGGGCGCGTTTGTGGGCGCGCGACATGATGGCGAAAAGGCCGGAGCGGTAGCGCCACTGCGGGTGGTAGCGGTATTCGAAGGGAGCGAAGGCGATCGTATCCTTTTTTATTATGTCCTCCCCCAGCTCCCCCGGCCAGAGCCAGCGCACGTCGAGGTAATCCTGCAGGAAAGTGTAAACCGCGTTGCAGGTGCCGTATTCCTGCTGGATGCCGACCGGCTTGCCGTGTGGCCGCGCGATGGTGAGGCGGTCAGGATCCCAGCGGTCGCGCCCGGCGATGACCAGGTTTTTGCCGTCGCAGGCGATCAGAATTTCCTCGGGGCGCTTGAAGTCAAAATCAATTTTCGGGAATATTTCCTTGAGCTTCGGCTGGTACCCGGCCCAGATGGCATGTTCCGGCACGGGATCCGGCAGGCCCTCGATGACCTCGGGCTTCGCGCCGGTGATTTTTTCAATGTAGGCAGCCAGATCTTCTGCCGCCTGGCGCGTCAGGGGGGGTGCGTCCTTGAAGATGACGACCGGCACGGAGGCCGACCCATAATCCACCAGTTTCATTTCCCCGGCCCCGGCGTAAAGCGAGAAGAATAATCCCGTCAGAACGATAGATGTAGCACCTTTGCCTGCAGACATCGTTTTGCCCCCGCCTCGAGAGAAATAATTAGTTGCCATCGTTGGCAATAATGTTTGCATCATTTGCGGTATCTGTCAATATCTTGAGGATATGTTTTGGTGCGTCGCGTTTTTACGTTTCCTGGCCCGGCCTGTGCGAAGCGCGGATACGGTATTAACTCCCTAATCCGCGCTGGAAAATAGTCCGCGGCCCGGGCCGGCAGCTTCACTTGACGGAAAGCTTGCCGAACTTCATGACGTTGTGAAACCCGCCCGTTTCGGTCGGGGAAAAAGCCGAGGTTTCAACAACTTTATCGCGTTTGCGCAAGCGACAGACGTTGAAATACCACGGGGTATCCGAAGTGGGCTTGTCGCCGGAAATGCCAAGCTCCGGGTTCAGCTCCTCCTGGGTGGCGCCCATGACCGGCAGGCGCGCCTCGATGCTCCAGGATGTTTCATTCTTTACAACAACCGCCTCGATCCCCGATTCCCACTGGGAACCGAATCCGCTCTTGCGGTCCAGATCAATGACGTGGCCGGCCGGGTCAATGGCAATCTGGTAATAGGAATGGGACGGCGACTCAAGTTCGATTTCCACGGCGTCGCCGTCGAAGATGAGGCTGTCGCCGTTTTTCGTGGCGGGAATATAAATGTTCTTCATGTCGCTGTCATCGCAGCGGATGGCGAAATAAAGGCTGTCGTTGGCCCAAGCCATCTTGAAGCTGGCCTTGTTGGTCATTGCGGCGCCGGTTTTGAGGTCCCTGAGTTCGTAGGAAGGTGCGTCCTTCCAGAATGCATCGTCAAAGTTGCCGTCAAGCTTGGGCACTTCCTTGCCGCGGTCGGCAAGCATGGCCACGGGGTTGTTCTTGCGGCCGACTTCCAGCTTTTCGCGCAGCTCGCGCAGCGGGGACATGAGCTCGGCCAGCAGCTGGACGCGGTCGGCGTGGATGTTGCCCACGCCGGCGGCCTTTTGGGCCTTGGCCAGCAGTTTGAAGGCGGCGTCAATGGTTTCCACCTTGCTGCGCATGAGGGTATGATTTTTTTCGCAAAACTCTACGAAGGCCTTCATTTCCTTTTCCGCCGGGCCGTAGAAATCGCGGAAGTATTTCGCGAGCATGGCCTCCGCGTCCCGGTCGGGATCCCAGTAGAGGCGGGCCGTGAGCCAGAGGTTGAGGTGGTTGGCGGCCAGGGCCGGGTCGGGCTTGGGGTTGTTGGCCGAGCTGGCGCTGCGGTAAACTTCCATGTATTCGCCGTGAACCTTGCCCTTGAGCCACTTCATGTCCTCGGCGATGATGCGCGGGAAATAGACCGGCACGCCTGCGCGCGGGTCCAGGTAATAGTCATAGGTGCCGATTTTTTTGCCGGGCAGTTTTTTCAGGAACTCTTCGCGGACAGCAAGGTATTTCTTACGGACGGCCGGGTCGCAGAACCGGCTGCGGTGCTGGCAGATCCCCATGGCGACATTGGGGTGGAAGTTCTCTATCTTTTCCGGCGGCAGCAGGTAGGTGGAATAAGCGTAGCAGCTGATTTTTTTGCCTGGATGGGTCTTGGCCGATTCGGCCGCGGCGCGGTTGATGAAATCCCAGACGTAATCCGACATCATGCCGTCGTAGCCGCGCGCGGGCGTGTCCTTGCCCTTGCACAGGTCGCACTGGCAGAAGTAGGCGTAGCCGTCGGTCGGCATCAGGGAGACGATATCCTCTTTGTAATGGTCGAACATCAGGCGGGTAAAACCAAGGGAAGACTCCATCAATCCCTGCGAGGAATAGCAGGGCTTGCCGCCGCGGCTTTCGGTCTCGCGTTTGCCGCCATACAAGGCAAAATATTCAGGGTGCTCTTTCTTGACCTTTTCCGGGCCGAGCATGTTTGCGATGCCGTGCCCGCCGAGGTTGCCGTTTGGATTGAGGCCCAGCCTCAACTGCCAGAGCATTTCATCCGGGGAAGCCTGGAAAGGAGCGTTCTGGTAAAAACCCATGTGGCGCGAGGCGAATTCCGGCCGGACGGTCTTGTCAATTTTCGGCAGTGGAATGGAGGCCATCTTCGGCAGGATCTCGCCGAAGTCGCCCGGCATGTACCATTCCACTCCCAGCGACCGCAGGAAATCATTGACCGCGTTCAGCGACCCGTGCTCGTCAACGCTCCAGATTCCCATCTTGGCATTATAAGCCTTGAAATAAGACATGAAAGGCGTACTCCACTGTTCGCCGTGCTTCTTTACCCAGGCCTCGACGGCACGTTTACGGTCACCGCTGTTGACGGGATAAACATCGCCGCCGCTGCCGGGCTTTTCCTGGAAGTAATCCGTATCCTTGCCCATCAGGGCGAGGTAATCCACCTTGGCGGACGAGTCCGCCCCGGATTTCATGAGATAGGCGCCGTGGTCAAGGTCCTTGTTGTCCAGGCCGAGTTTGTCGGTGGATGCGCTTTTGCCCACGTAGATCTTGACAGGCAAGTCAGAGCCCGGTGCGTTTGTGACCGCCAATTTGGCTCCGGATATTTTTTCAACGTACTTCTGCAATTCTTCCGCCGCCAGCTTCTGCATGCGGGTGGGCTTTTCGGGGATGATAATATCGGCCTGGGGCTTGCCTTCCTTGACAATGAACTCTGCGGCCCATCCCGCCGGTATGACGAGGCACAGAACAAGCGCGGACATGAGCGCGGCGCTGAGCATTTTTCTGAGGTTCATATTTGTTTTCCTCCTGTTACCTGTAATTTTACCGAGGCGGGCCAGATTGCTTTTTCCAGACGATTGTAGGGCTTGCATGCAACATTGCCAGTATTTATTGAATAATATTTTGACAGAGGCAGGCCCCTCCGGCATAATTGAAATCATTGGCATACAAGCAAGTTCCGGACGAAAATCTACATGACAATGGCAATGAAACTTTTTGCGGCCTTTGCGGCGGCGCTCTGCGCGGCTGGCGCCGCGGCCGCGGACCGCTACGTTGCCCAGAACGGCCAGACCCCGGATCCCGGGGCCGGGTACGTCACCTGGGGGCAGGCGGCCAGCAACATCCAGGACGCCGTCAATAAGGCGGCCGTCAATGACACAATCTGGGTCGGGGCAGGGCATTATTACGCCCCGGCTGCTCCCTCGAACACCTACGGGCCGACGGTGGTGGTCCTCAACAAGGCGCTGGCCTTGCGCAGCTCGAACAGCGCGCCGGAAAGCACGATCATAGACGGCGGCGGGCAATATCGCGGAATCACGATCCAGAACTTTACCACCACCACCAACCTGTACATCGTGGACGGGTTCACGATCACCAACTGTTCGGCCACCAACTACGGCGGGGGAATCCTGGTAACGCCGGTGAGTGCAACTTACATGACCACCGTTGTGCAGAATTGCACCATCACCGATAATAAAACGTACGATAACGGCGGAGGAATTTACAGCAGCCGCCACCTGACGGTGTCCAACTGCGTGATACGGAATAATATGGCGACGAATAATCCCGCAGGAGTAGCCCCCGGAAGCGGCGGTGGCATGTTTATAAACTATCACGCCCTGGTCACCGACTCCATCTTTCACGGCAATCGGTCGATGGGCGCAAGCAACGACCTCAATCGCGGGGGTTCCGCCGTGCATATGTACCGCAGCCGGCAAACGTTTCGAAATACGCTTATATACGACAACTGGGGCAATTACCCCTATTGCGGCTATGCCATTTTCAGCGTGGTTGGATCGGGCGCTGACCCGGCCGAGTGCATGCTCAACCTGGAAAACTGTGTGATTTTCGGCCACACGGTCGGCGGCGGCATCCACGCCCGGCGCTCCAACTGGACCTTGAACATACTGAACTCAATCATCTATTCAAACACGCCCGTCAATTTTACCGGCAATGCCTGTTCCATGGGGCCCGGCACGGCTATCACAAACCTCTACATGTATTATTCCTGCACCATAACCAACGGCCTGCTCGGCACCTTCCCCGGGAGCAACACCACAAACTACCCGGCCTTCGTGGATTATGCGGCGGGCGATTTCCGCCTCTCGGATGGTTCCCCCTGCATCAATGCCGGCACCAACCAGGCCTGGATGGCCGGCGCCCCGGACCTGGACCGGCGTTCGCGGGTTGACCGCTTTTCCGGCATCGTGGACATGGGCTGTTACGAATACCACCTGCCGGGGATGATTTTCAGCGTGCGCTGATTTTTTAAGTGAGCAGCATCAGGCCGGCTATTTAATGTAAAGCTCGCCGAATTTCATATCGTCATAAAAAGTGTTCGTGCCGGTCGGCGACCAGGCCGAGCGCTCCAACTTGCCATTGCGTATGCGCTGGCGGCAGACGTTGATGAACCAGGGATATTTCAGTCCGGGCTTGCGCCCGGCAATCCCGAGCAGGGGATCCGCGTCGCGGGCATCATCGCCTGCCCAGGGAACGCGCATTTCCACGGTCCAGCCGCTGGTGCCGCGTTGCACGGCGGCCACGGCCGATGAATCCCAATCCGGGTTTACGCCTCCGCCCGCGCCCATGTCCGCATCCACCAGCGCTCCGGCCGGGTTGACGGCAATCCTATAGTAAGAATGCACCTGGGTTTCGACCAGGAGCTCGATGTAATCGCCGGCCCAGATATTCGTGTCGCCGTTTCGGGTGGCCGTGATGTTGAGGTTCACCATGTCCGGTTCCGCGCAGCGGATGCCAAAATACAGGGCATTGTCCCTGCCATGGAACACCTGGAACGTCGTCCGGGGATTAATCGAGCCGGACCCGCCCGTGGTTTTCCCGCTCTCCAGGTCGTACAGCCGGTAAACCCTGGTTTTTTTAGGCCAGTAGGCTTCGTTGTCCAGGTTGCCGTCCAGCGGCTCGCCCTTCATGCTTTGTTCCAGGGCTCGCGCCTGGGGCACATCCACCCGCTCCTTGCCCAGGCGAGAGCGCAACTGCCGCAGGGGCTCGCAGTAGGCCACAAGCAAATCCACCCGCTGTCCGTAAATGCCGTCGCCGGCTGCGGTGCGGGCCGCTTTCAGCAATTCCAGCGCCCGGTCAATTAGTCCGGGCTGCGTGGTCATCCCGGGCCAGTTTGCCTCGGAAAACTCGATAAAGGCTTTCATCTGACCGCGGGCAGGTCCGTAAAAGAGGGTGTAGTATTCCTCCAGGAGAGCGTCCAGGTCCTGGTTGGCATCCCACCACAGGCGCGCGGTCACGTACAGGTTAAGATGCATTACCGCCATGGCATGCCAGGCGAACTTATCCGTCGGACGATGGTGGAAAAGCTCTACCGTATCGCCCTTCGATATTCCCTTCAATGAGCGCAGGTCGGCGGCGATGGCCCGCATGTTGTAATCCGGAAGGCCCTCGTTCGGCGAATAATGCTCGAAGATGAAAAGATCGCCTCCGTTCAGCTTTTCCAGCCAGGCCTTGCGGAGTTTGATATATTCTTCCCACACGGCCGGATCGTGGAAGTTGCTGCGGCGCTGGTTGATCAGCACGGACAGGTTGGGATTGAGCTTGGCGATTTTTTCCGGCGGCAGCATGTGGGAGCCGTAGGCAATGCCGCTCACCCGCCGGTCCGGATGGCTCTTCTGCAATTCCCGCGCCACGCGCTGCGTATATTCCCAGATGTAATCCGAAAGAAGGCCGCGGCCAGCCAGGTTGCCGCTCCATTCATAATTCTTGTCATCCTTGCCGCGGCACAGGTCGCACCCGCAAAGCCTTGAGTAGCCGTCGCACACGTCCAGCGATATCAATGGTTCGCGGTAATGGTCAAAAACCGCGCGGGCGTATTTCAGGTGCTCTTGGAAGACCCCTTCCGATGAGAGGCAGGGCGCCCCGCACTCGCGGTGGTCCGTCGCCCGTTTACCGTTCCAGAGAGCATAATATTCCGGGTGTTCCTTCTTCATCTCATCGCGCGTGGTGACGAACTTCATCCCGTGGCAGGTCTGCGTAAGCCCGAGCAGCTCCAAGCTCCCGCTCCCCCCCAGGCGCAGGCTCCACCACAAATCGTCCTCCGGCAGACCGGCACTCTTGTATACCCATTGCAGGTAACGCAGCGGGAAATCCGGCCTTACCGTCCTTTCAACTTGCGGCAACTCGATGTTCTCCAGCTTCGGCACGACTTCCCCGATCTCACCGGGAAAATACCAGCGCACCCCGAGCGAGCGCAAAAACTCGTGCACGGCGTTCAGTGTGCCGGCGTCGTCATCCTCCCAGAAATCCAGCGAGGCCGAGTAGCGCCGGTACTGGTGCGAATAGGGCGAGGCGAATTTGTCCCCGGTGATCTTGTCCCATTCCTGCAGGACTCGCTCCCTGTCTTTCCGGTCATGCACCCAGGGCTCGATCGGCACAAAATCCTTGTCCGGTCCGAGAAGGGCGAGATAATTAGTACCGGAAGCCATCCGGAAGGCGCCGTATTTCAACCCGGAGGTGTCCAGGCCCAGCTTATCAGTGTATGCGCTTTTACCGACGTAAACCTGCACCGGCGCGCCGCCGGGTGCGTTCGTTACCGCCAACTCCGCCCCGCTGATTTTACGGATATAAGTTTGCAGTTCGCGCGCCGCCAGCTTCGTCAGGCGCGCCGGCTTTTCGGTAATGACGATTTCGGCATTGGGCTTTCCGTCCCTGGCAATGAATTGCAACCCGAATGCGCCAGTGTGTCCGAGCGCGAGGATAGCAGCGATGATGGTTATTCTATAGAATGCAAATATTCGCGGCATGTTTTATGTTCCGTTACACGTCTTTATATCGTCAATGAATTATTTTATACTTAATCTTCACACCAACGCGTCATCATCAGGCATGGTTTTTCGTCGGCATGGTCTTTGCGGTAATAAACCGAGAGAAAACTGCCCGGCGCCATTTCCGCCGTGGCCGGGTATCCCAGGTCCTTGTCCGGGGCTCCCCCCACATGCAGCTGGCCGGCGACATCCCAGGTGCGGCCCTCGTCGCTGCTGAAGCAGAAGCGGTTCCCAAGCGGCTCGTGGCGAACACCGAAGCTGGCCAGCAGCCGGCCGTCGCTCACCCGCAAAAGGTGCGGCGGGTAGCCGTTCAGCGGCGTCGGGCGCGGCTCGCTCCAGGTCGCGCCGCCATCCTCGCTGTCGAATTGCCAGAGGAAACGCTCCTCGCCCGGGAGCGCCGCCTGGTAGCGCGCCAGGCCTACCAGCTTTCCCGAAGGCGCGCACACCACGTGCGGCTCGCAGAGCCGGGCATCAATTCCATCCTTCCGCCCGACCCGGGCTTTCAAAGCAGCAAGCGTTTTCCAGCTCAATCCCCTGTCGGGTGAAACGGCTACGCCGATATTTCCTGACCAGGCAAGGTCTATGCCGGCGTAAATCAGTTTTCCATCCGGCAGGACGTTCGGCCCGTGCGGCGCGCTGGCCGGCGAAAGGGTCGGCCGGTCCCAGGTTTGCCCGCCGTCATGGGAGCGCCGGGTCCAATAGCCAAATCTCCGGGTTGGCGCCGGAAACCTTGGATCGTAGGCGACCGAGCTTTCACAGCCAAGATCAGCCCACGCCTTCGCCCACTTTTCGGATTCTTCAGGGGCGGGACAGGTTATGAAGGGCGCCCATATATCGAGGTCATCAGGGGTTATGGCCTTCAGCTCCTTTTCCCACTCGGCCCAGGGAAGGACTTTTTTGGTGTATTTACCCGACTGACTATATCCCGCCCAGTTCACCTCGTAAGCCCGGTAATAATAAGAAGTAAACCAGGTAATAACCAGGGTGCCGTCTGGAAGCACGCAAAGCCCCGTATCGCGGTCGTCGAGCGGCGTGTCGTTCACAACCCGCGGCTCGCTCCAGGAAATGCCCCCGTCTTTCGAGGACATGATATAGCTTTTGCCGAACGGGCAGACGTGTGCGTCGCGGTCCCCCGAAAATACGGCGTAGACCGTCCCGTCCGGCGCGCGCGCCACGGTGGGCCAGCCGATGTATTTCCGCGGCTGTTTGCAGATGGCTTTTGTTTCTATGATCTTATGCACTTGTCATGTCTCCTTTTTAACCTGTTTATTGTGGCCAAAATTATTCAGGCGCAGTTATCCGCGGCAGAGGAAATTGTGAAATCGGCCATCATTATTCCTTCGTGCTGCCGGAAAACCTTTAAAACGCCAGCCGGTACCAGATGTTGCGGAAGCGCACCGGGTTCTTGTGGTCCTGCAGAACAAGGGGGCCTTCCGGGGGATGCGGCACCCAGGGGGCCACCTTGCGGTGCGACGTTGGGCCGATCAGCACCTGGTGATCCTGGACCAGCATGCCGTTATGCAGCAGCGTCACGCAGGCGGGCCGGATGAGCCGCTCGCCTTCGAAGCGTGGCCCCTGCCAGACAATGTCATAAGTCTGCCACTCGCCGGGCTTGCGGCAGGCGTTGACCAGGGGCGGGAATTCGCCGTAGATAGATCCGGCATGGCCGTCGGCATAAGTCGGATTCTCGTAGTTGTCAAGCACCTGAATTTCGTAGCGGCCCATCATGAAGACGCCGCTGTTGCCCCTCCCCTGGCTTTCGCCCGCGACCACCGCCGGGGCGGCCCACTCCAAGTGCAACTGGCAGTCGCCGAACGCCTTTTTAGTGCGGATGGAGCCGCTCCCCGGCACGACTTCCATGAAACCATTTTCTACCTTCCAGCCGGCCGGCTTGCCTTCGCAGGTTTCCCAGCCGGAAAGGTCGCGGCCGTCGAAAAGAACCACCGCGTCGGAAGGCGGCGGGGCAGAATGATCCGAAGCGGCGGGCGCGGCCACGGCGCGCGGCAGGGGCCGCCGTGAATCATGGACCTTCCAGTTCGAGCCGGGAATCACGGGGGTGTCGTCATAGCCGTATTTGCTCATGGGCCTTTTCCTTTCATATAGGATTATTATATGAGGTAATTTCAAAACTCAACGGGACGCCCCGACTGAGCGGGGCGGCTACAGCATAATACATTTATAATCAACGATTTTATTTTGTAGTCACGGCGCTCAGCCGCCGTGTCTTTTTAGTTTTGAAATTATCTCATAGGATTATGATATATTTCCGCCTTTCAATACATATCCGTTCCCGGCACCGATGATTCCGATCCTCAGCTTTTTTCGTTGAACCATTATTTCGCCTCGCCGGTCAGCTCACGGAGGGCTTTGAGAATCGCTTCTCGAACGCGTGGATCGCCGGTGAGCGGAAGAGCCGCCTTGAAATCGGACTCGGCCCTGGCCCGGTCGCCGGTGGCGGCATAGGCGCGAGCGCGCGCAAAGTATCCTTCGCCGACCGCCCAGAATGGCCAGGCGGCGATGTCCTCCTGGCCGAGCTTCTCAATCACCTCCGCCGCTTTCTTCTGGTCGAGCAGGTTGTGCATGAGCACGGTCTTCTTCACCGCCTCGACGGGAATGCGCCCGGCGAGCTCGTCCGCGCGGGAGAAGTCCTTCAAGGCGCGGGCCACGGCGGCCGCCTGCTTCAGCGCTTCAGACTGCTGGAGCTCTGAAAGCTTGCCCTGGGACCCCTCGGCCAAAGCGACCAGCGCCGTCAGTGACTCGGCCTTCGGCAACTTCTCCGCCGCGCTGAGCGCGCCAGGGAAATTCGTCACGGTCAGGTCGGCCTCGAATTTGTGCGAGAGTCCCGTGTACAGGTGCGCGAAGCTCATCGGGTGGTGAAAGCCGCTCTTTCCCGCCGGCGAAAAAGCCGAGTGCTCAACCCCGTTTTCGCGCTGGCGCTGGCGGCAAACGTTGAAAAACCACGGCAGGCTGATCGAGGGCGCGCGGCCCATGACCTGGTGCAGGGGGTCATCCGCGTTATCGGTGACGGGAATGCGAATTTCGAGCGCCCAGTGGTCGTCGGCCACGCGCGCGGCGACCTCGGCCAGGGAGTCCCACTCGGAGATTCCCTTCGCGCGGTCAAGGTCGCACACCACCCCGGCCGGGTTGACGGCGATCTGGTAGTAGGAATGCATGCTTGTTTCCAGCAGAATTTCGACGACATCGCCATAAAAAATCCCCATGTCGTCGTGCTTGTCCGCCGTGACGTTCGGTTTCTCACCGGGGACTTCGTCGCAGCGGACGGCGAAGTACAGGCTGTTGCCGTACCAGCCGGCCTTCACCGAGGTCCCCAGGGCTGGCCACCGGCCGGTTTGCACCTCGCGCAGCCGGCCGGTGGAACCGGTGTTGATCTGTTGCCAGAACGGCTCGTCAAGCTGTCCGTCAATGACGATGCCATTGGCCTCGCCCACCAGGCGCAACGACGGCACCACGCCGCGCTTCTGCCCCAGCTGCGCCGACTTCTCCCGCAAGCCGTTCAGGAACTGGTCGAGCGGCGCCAGGCGCCGCGCCTCGATGCTCTCCGGCTCCAGTTTCGCTTTAGCTCCGTCGAATAGGGTAAGCGCCGCGTCAACCTTCGCCTTGTCCTTTTCCATGTCCTGCCAGTTCGCTTCGCTGTAGTTGAAAAAAGCCTTCATTTCATCCCCGGCCGGGCCGTAGAGCAGGCGGCAATACTCGTCGAGCAGCTCTTCGGGATTTTGCTCCCTGCCGCCCCAGTACATGCGCGCCGTGAAGTAAATCTGGAACGCGTTGAAGGCGTCGCTGCCGGCGTTTTTTTTCTGCATGGCATTCATGTGGATTCCTTCGCCGCGCGAAATGCCCTTGGTGGCGTTGATGTCCTGGCCGATGGTCCGGGCCGCGAAGCAGGGCTTGTAGTGGCCGCGGCTCGTCCACGGATAGTTCTCATACATCTCGAGCGGGCGGTCTGTTTTCGGCAGCCAGCTTTCGCGCCACGCGCGGAGCTCGGCCTGCCCGGCCGCGGGAAGGCCCGGAGTATGGCGCCCGCCGCAGAGGATCACCTGCACGTTCGGCTCGAGCTTGTCGATGTTCGTCGGCGGCAGCCTGTAATAATTGTACGCGAGGTTATAAATGAGCTTGCCCGGGTGAGTTTTGGCGATTTCCTTCGCCACGCGGTTTACGAAGCCCCACACATAGTTCGAGTGCCTGCCCAGCAGGGGGCGACCGGGATCATCTTTCCCTTCGCACAATTTGCACTGGCACATCGCGGTGTAGCCGTCGGGCGGCATCACCGAAACGCCCTCGAAGCCGTACACGTCGAACTGAGCCCGGACGCAGCGCAGCGTTTCCCGGAACAGCTCCTCGCTCGAGTAACAGAATTGCCTGATGTCCCGCTTGCCCCCGTACAGGGCGAACCACTCCGGGTGGGCTTCGAATATTTCCTCGCGCTGCAAAAGGCTCATGCCGTGCTCGGTCCACGCCCTAAACGGGTCGCGCGCCCCCAGGCGGAAGGTCCATTCCCCCATATTGAGATGGAAGGCGCGGATTTCAAAGTCGGGGCGAACGGTCCGGTCGGTCCGCGGCAGGGCGATTGATTTCATCTTGGGCACGATCTCGCCCAGCTCGCCCGGCATCAGCCAGCGCACGCCGAGCTCCTGCAGAAAGGCGGCGACCGCGTTGTACGATCCCCGCTCGTCGTAGGTCCACATTTCGAAGGTCTGTCCCTTGCCGGGGCGGGTGGCCGCGTCGGGCAGGCCAACTTCGGCCGGCACATGGCGGCGATTCTTCCACATGTGGCCGGCAACAGCCGGCGCCAGCCAGGGACCGCCGGACGCGGCTTCCCACTCTTTCTGCACCCGCTCATATTCTTTGGCGTCACCGCCTCGGCGCGCCCAAATCTCGGGCGGAACGAAGTCCGTGTCGTCGCCGATGAAGGCCAGCCAGTCATCGCCCGAGCGGAGGCAATAGGCGCCGTGCTTCAGCCCAGCGGCGGTGACGCCGAGCTTGTCGGTATGCGGGCTGCGGCCGACGAAAAGCTTGACGCTCCCCTTGCCGCCCGGCTCGGTGACGATCGGCAGCCGCGCGCCGGTGATCTTCTGGATGTAGCCCTGCAGGTCGGCCGCCGCCAGCCGCACGGTCCGCGCGGGCTGCGCGGCAATGACGATTTCGCCGTTGGCCTTGCCATCCCTGACGATGAATGTTTCCGCGCCCATCACCGGTCGTCCAACAACCGTCAAGCCGAACAGGAGAAAGACCAGCGCCCTTTTATGGGTTCTGAAATTTTCTATGGAACTGATCATAAGTTTACACTCCTTCCTGAATTTTGTACCGAAGTACCGGTTTTTGTTGCCCGATCTTAACGTTACAACGGGCTTTACCTGGCTTGCGCATCGGCATATATCCCTTCCACGATCTCAAGCCCCCGCAGTCCCTCCTCAGCCGTCGGGATCAAAGACTCGTGCCCGTGCAGCACCCGGCAGAAGTGTTCCACGCAGGATTTGGCTGTCTGCTTGTCCGGCTCGAGCTCCCTTGAAACCAAGTCGTCACCGGACATGGTCATCAAGGTCGCCTTGCCCTGCGCCAGGTGCACTGAGCCTTCAGTGCCGATGATGACCGTGTCCTGCGTTTCCCCGGGAATATTGAGGAAATAACTGGCCTCGACCGTCAAAACGAGACCATCGCCAAAACGCACTAACCCGAAGGCATAGTCCTCGATTTCATAAGCCTTCCCGTACGCGGCGGCCGACTTACGGCCCACGCCGTAAGTCGCAAAGCCGGCGATTTGCCTGACCGGATGAAATCCTCCCGCCAGGTACAGCGCCTGGTCCAGCTTGTGGATGCCAAGGTCCATCAGGGGCCCGCCGCCGGATTTTTCCGGGGTCAGGCACCAGTTTCCGCGCGCCCCGCCCCACAACTCCGTGCGCATGCGCAGCCAGCGCGTCCGGCACTGCTGCACCTCCCCTATGGCGCCCGCGGCAATTGCCTTGCGCGCCGCCACCGTGTACGGGTTGAAGCGCTGGTTCATCCCCACCATCAGCCGCGTTCCGGTTTCATCCCGCACCCGGATCATTTCGCGGGCCTCGGCCGTGTTAATGGCCATGGGTTTTTCCACGAGGACATGCTTGCCCTGCCGCATGGCGGCGATCGCCATGGGAGCGTGCAGAAAATTGGGCAATGAAAGCACCACCGCATCCACGCCCGGAGCCCCGAAAAGCTTCTGGGCGGAATCATAAGGCACGGCATCGCGGCCCGCAAGCGCCGCGGCCGACTTCAGCCGCCCGGCGTCGGTATCGGCCAGGGCGGCAACGTCCACGCCGGGCAATTCCAGCGCCAGGCGCAGATGGTGCAACCCGTTATTGCGCAAACCCACAAATCCAAGGCGTATGTTCTCCTGTGATGATTTCATGTTGACCTCCCGCGTATAGTAAGGCCCGCGCGCCGGCTGGCGTTGATGAAAGCGGCTGCCGACCAGAGCTGGTGGCAGCTGCCAATGACGGCGCCGCTGCGTATATTCACCAGCTCGTGGAAACCGTCGGGCTTCACCACCCGCGCCAGCAGCGCCAGGTTGTAAGCGGCCTGCGATTCGCCCAGGACCTTCTCCGCAGCCCAAAGAAAAAGGGCGTCCACGAAAGGCCAGCTGGAATTGTTATGGTACATGAGGTCGTTGGGCCAAAACGGGTCGAAGAGCGGGATACCGATGGGTGTTTTCGGATAACGACGTGCGGATTCCGCGCCGGTTAATTTGTCAACAGCGTCGTGAAGGATGCAAAGCGCCGTTCCAAGGGCGTCTGAATGCGGCGACAGGTCCCCGTGCCGGTCCTTGTAGCAGGCGATCCGGCCATTTTTGGCGACCAGGTTGTTTTGGATCGCGCCCTTAAGTTTTTCCGCCCTTTCCGTCCAGTTGCGCGCTTCATCCTTGCGCCCGATGGTTTCCGCGGCTTCGGCCATGACGCGCAGGCCCTTGAGGTAAAGCGCGTTCGTTGAGGAGGCCTTGATCATGAGGCAATCCTCGACTGTGTAGTGTGCCGGGTATCCGCTCGTCGCCCGGCCGCGCTCCGGCCAGGTCACGTCCACAAAACTGACCTGCCCGCGGTAAAGACCGTCAACCGGATCAAAGAAAGGACGGTAAAAACGCTCGAAGAATTTCATGCCCCAGTCATACAGCCAAGTCCAATCTTCACGGGACGTTGTGCCAAGGGAAAACAAATCGCGTGCGGCCCAGAGCCAGATAACGTCATCCGTCCGGCGGCTGTAGCAGTTGGTGTGGTAACGATCCTTGAAGGCGGTGTTGTCCAGGCCGGTTTCCTCCCACGGGACGTCAATGGCAGGAACGGCGTGGCCGGGGGTGACGGCAAAGCCTGTATCCCAATGCACGCGCCGGGTTACATCCAGCCCGCTGCGCATGATGTCCGGGTAAAACCGGTTGAGGCCGAGTATGCCCGAGTAGGAAATGTCGCGGGTGAAAACAATCGCGCCGAACTTGGCGCCGCCGGCAAAATATTTTCCAAGCTCCGTCTCCCGGATGTTGGACTCGGCATCGTCAAGCGCCACGCGCCAGAGCCGTTCCAGGATGGGCGTGGTTCCTTCCAGGCGCGCGGGGCAGCGCGGCTGCGGGTCGGGAATGTCGGCCAGCGTGATGGTGCCGAGCCGGTCTGTGACCCGGTCATCCAGAAGTTTCAAGTCTTTGCTTTCGTAGTGCATAAATTAGGCGGCAACACCGCAGCTTTTTCCGCCATAGGCGCATCTGCCTGTGGCATGAAAGATAATTAGCCACAAAAAAGCACAAGCAGAACACAAAAATATTATTTTGTGAACCCGCCTGCAACGCCTGTGGCGCCCGCCCGCAACACTTCGCGTAGCGATGTGGGCAGGTAGCCATTGTGGGCAGGTTTTGTGCCTCTTTGTGGCAACTTTGAAATTCCTTATCATTTAATTATCCTTTTTGCTGTTTCAGCCAGTTAAGTTTGTCGTAAAAACGCGGCGAGGCCACCGGCCCCTTCAAAAGCGGGTCGCCGGTCTGCTCCATCCATTTTACCAGCTCTGTGGCCAGGCGCTTGCGCGTTTCCTGGTGTTCGGATTTTTCGGCCAGGTTGCTGGCTTCGCCCGGATCGGCCTCAAGGTCATAGAGCTCATCAAACCGGTTGGGGCCGTGTGGCATCTTGCCCAGGCTTTCCAGCAGCACCGGCTTATTGAATATGTCGAGGCAGTAATTTTCGGGCGTCACGGATTCAAAGTTGAAGATGTACTTGTATTTCTTCGTGCGCACGCAGCGCAGCGGGTCATAGGAAGTGTGGTAGGTTTTCTCGGCAAAGAGCATCTCGCGCGGCCGGTAGTTTCCTCCGGTCAGGAGCGGATACAAGCTGCGCCCCTCGATCTCCGGCGGAGGAGTGCCGCCGGCGGCCTCGATTAGGGTCGGCAGCACATCGATATTGCTGATGAGGTGGTCGCTGCGTTGGCCGGCCGGGAACACTCCAGGATAGCGCATTATCAGGTAAACGCCGATCCCGCGGTCGTAGAGCGTGGTTTTCTCCCGGGGCATCGGCAGGCCGTGATCGGTCGTGTTGACCAGGATCGTGCTTTCGGCCAGCCCGCGTTGTTCCAAGGTAGCAATTATGTGCCCCAGGCCTTCATCCAGACGGTTGACCGCGCCCTGGAGCTCCGCGAACTGCCGGCGCGTTCCGGGCCCGTTCTTGTCCAGCACGGGTGAATCCGGGATCGTCACCCCCAGCTCGTCGAAGGGGGTGACGCCGTCGCGTAAATAGCCCGTGTGGGTTTCCTGCGTGCCGATCTGGAGGTAGAAAGGCTTTTCCGGCGCCTTGCGCGCATCCAGGATGGCCGGCATTTTTGTCCGCAAGTCCTTCGCGAACAATCGGCCGCCGTCATGCCGGAGGATATCGAAGCCGATGCCGTCAAAATAAGACTCGTGGCAGCCGGCCCCGGCAACTTCATGCGCCAGCCCAAGAAGCATTGTTTCGTAACCCAGTTTTTTGAAGTGGGTGGCGGCATGGGTTGCATCCGCCGAAAAGCGGAATCCGGCCCAGGCGCCGGCCTGGCCGAGCATGCCCACCGCGTGCGGCGAGCGGCCGCTGAAGAGACCGGCGCGGGAGGGACAGCAGCCCGGCGCGGTGCAGAAAGAACTGGTGAACATGAAGCCCTCCGCGGCAAGACGGTCGGCGTTTGGGTTTTTTACCGTTGTTATGCCGTAGGGGCCGATATGCCGGCCCGTGTCGTGGCTGACCAGGACGATGATATTCGGCTGCTTCTTGGCGCTCATGTTCCTCCTAACGTGGCCTATACCCGCAACCCAATATTCACCACTGATTACACGGATTTCACGGATATGCCCAGGCTGTTGACGGTTGACCGTCAATAGTCGAATGTCAACATCAGTGTCAATCAGTGTTCATCCGTGGTAAATGTTTCACGTGCTAATTTTCTGGAGCGGTCGTCATGACCACTTCCCGCAGCCGTTCCATGAAATAGCGGTAGTTGGCAAAGCTCGCCAGGCTGAGGACAAAATGATCCGGGCCGGGGATGCAGCGGCCTTTCCGGATCAGCATTCGCGCCTTCTCCATTTCCGCGTCAATCGCCGCCTGGCCTTCATACATGCACTCCTTGCGAAGTCCGCCCAGGCATGCAATGTTCGGGTAACGGTCACGAACCCGGGCAACATCGTTGCCAGCAAGCACCTCGAAAGGGTACATGGCTGTCACCCCGCCTGCCAGCATGAGCCCGGCCAGTTCCTCGATGAAGCCATCGGAATCCACCAGGATGATTTTTATCCCGTGCTCTTTGGCAAAGGCGGCGATCTTCCGGTAGCAGGGCGTCATGAATTCGCGGAACATGGCAGGCGAAATGAGGGCGCCATTCTTGGAGGCCATGTCTTCCCAGCACTCGATCAGGTCAAACTCCACCTCGGCCACCTGCTTTTCCCAGACCTTGATGGCCATGGTGGTGTAGTTTTCCATCATGTCGTGCACCAGTTCGGGCTGGTCGTAAAAGGCGTAGGCCAGGTTCTCGTCGCCCATGCGCTCGCGCGCGAAGCCGTAGACGCCGCGGTGTGTGAGCTGCAGGGGATAATCGCGGCTTTTGTATTCCCTGACGCGCTCCGGCCAATCCTTCGGGAAGCGCGCCGGATCATCCGGATCAAGATACTTGCGCTTGTATTCCTGCCAGCTGGCCATATCCTTGACCGGCCACTCGATCGTGTGGCGTCCGTAGCCGGCCTTGCGATCCTTGCAGCGCTGCTCCAGGGTGCCCTCGCCACGGCGCAAAATCACATATTCGCCCTTCTCCTCAATAATCTCCCCCTCTTCCCACCCGGTCGGGTCCATGTGGACACCGGTCCTGGCCCAGCCGCGGTAACGGCCCTCAAACTTGAGCAGTTCGTCAATGCGCTCTTTCAGGCCAGGGACTTCCTTTTCCCACTCCGGGCGGCAGGCATTGTCCCCCCCGAATATTTTCATGAAGGGTACCCGGTCGACTTTTTCCCCGGTCAAGGTCCTGACGAATCGTTCCCGTGCTGTCATTTGATTGCTCATATCCTGTACCTTTTCTTTAGTGAAGCACCCCGCGGTCCCGACTCGAAGAGGTCGGGACGGGGCATCTTTGCGGAACCCTGCGAAGCCACAGATGCCATTCATCCCTGTGGCAAGCCACAGGGCTTTCTGGCGAAGAAGGGTAAAATTATTCACCACTCCATGGTTTCGAGCGCCTCGTACAGATTCATGACATCCTCGCGCGGAATATCCGGGATGGCGTCCGGGGTGACCGCAAAGAGGAATGGCGTCCGCAGCAATTCCGGGTAAATCAAATCCCGGACGACGGCCTGGATGCCATCGCGGCTTTTGCCCATCCAGAGCTGGGCGTTCATGCGGCCCATGATGTAAAAATCCGGCTTGAATTTTTCGCGGACCATGCGGAAGGGTGTATTGCCGACCGGCGGCGGGGTCACGGAATCGATCCCGTCCATTTCCGTGGGCACGAAGCAGTCGAGCAGGTCCCGCAGGAGCCCGCACATGTGGACGTTCAGGCGCTTGTTGTGCTGGTGGGCAAGCCGGGCGTAAGCCCGGATATGGGGCATGGTGAGCTGGCGGTAGTAGTCGGGCGAGATCAGGCTTGAAGAGGTGTTTTCTCCCCAGTATATGTTCCTGGCTTGCGGAAAAAGTGAAAGCCCGAGGCGCAGCCGGTCCATGCACCGGGCCTGCATGGTTTCCAGGAGCGCGTTCATCTTGTCGGGCGCATCCATGAGAAAATAATAAAAATTTTCAACACCGATATCGAACTCCAGGAGCTGCTGCACGGGGGACCAGTTCAGCCCGATGGTATCCAATTTCCGCGCATCGTGGCGCTCGAACCAGGAATCGTTCCGGCGGAAGCCGACATGGGAATACACGTAAACCCAGACATCAAGATCATTGAGCGATTTTATCGGGTACTCGCAGAAATGGTTTTCGTGCCGGCGGCCGGTAACGGTGCCAGCCGGTGTTTTCCAGGTAAAGACGTCGTGTTCGCCATCTTCGGTTTCCGTGTATTCGACGCCGTCAAACGTGGTCAGGAACCATGGTTTCGGGCGGTCTTTCTGGCGCCTCATTTTCTGCTCCCAGCTCGAGCAGCGCAGGAACTGGCGTCCGTTGCGGGTGTAGAAGTCTTCGTCCGCCGGCGGACGGTGGCTGCCGAAATTTTCAAGCCCCCATACCAGGCCGTTGGCAGGGGCGCCGTTGCGGATATCGGCGGGAGCAGAGGGCTTCACCGCGGGCTGGGTTTTTGCGCAATTATGATCTTGTTGATTTGTCATGTCTTTCCTCTCATGCTCCAATCAAAAGATGCCCATTATTTTCATATGGTTATAAACTAACATCAAATAATGCCATGAAAATGTTGATTTTTGATTATTTAATGTCTATTTTTGACCAATGCCAAGCAATATAAAATTCATCAGCAAGCAAAGCTATATCCTGAACCAACCTTCAAAGGGCCGGCCGTGGGTTCTGCGCGTCGCCCAGGAACACTGGAACCGTGAATTCCATCACGTCCGTCGCGGGCACGACAGCAGTTTTATTGCTTATATCCAGGAAGGATGCCTGGCCATCGAAACGGAAACATCGCGGCTGGAAGCCAGGCCGGGCCACATTGTCTACCTTGCCAGGGAGCCTTGCCAATACGGGTTCTCGGTCATTGCCGAAAAAGGCTTGCGCCTGCTGATCTGTGTTGTCCGGTTCACACCCGGCAGTAATGTGGTAACGGAATTCCTGGGGCAGTCTTCCCGCATCTTTGCCCCCGCCGATGCCGGCCAGGTGGAATCCCTGTTTATGGCCATGTTGACAGCCGCCGGCAAAGGCTATCCAGCCGCCAGCGACATTGTGGCCGGGCTGCTGCCTCCTACTCTCCAGACCATCCGCCTGGAACATGAACACGCCAGCGCCACCGGCGATCCAGGCCGCATGCTGTTTACCGGCTGCCGGGAGTATATTATTCATAATTATATCAAAATTCGCAGCGTGGCGGATGTCGCCCGGCAATTCGGCACCACCCACGCCAGGTTATGCCGCTTGTTCCAGCGCCATGCGGATTGCCCGCCGCACCGCTTCCTGCTACGGCGCAAAATGACCCACGCGCTCCATGAGCTGCAGCAGCGCAATCGTTCCATCGGCGAAGTGGGCTACGAACTGGGCTTCGCCGACCCCTACTCCTTTTCCAAGGCCTTCAAGCGCATCATGGGATTCAGCCCCTCGCGGTCAAAATCCGACCCAAAAGATGCGCAATGATATGCGCTCTGTTCCAATGGAATACGGCGGCGCGGCCGGCAGAGCTTGCCCGCACGAGCTCGGCCGGGAAGCGTCGGCCATGGCGGCGTTCTGCAAGCGGGTCTCCGCCAGTGCAACTGTCGCACCATGCTCCATGCCAATTTTGAGATAGGTTCCGTGCCATGCCGGCCTACTTTGGGGAACAGCCTG
Organism: Kiritimatiellia bacterium; assembly: GCA_041674125.1. Taxonomy (GTDB): domain Bacteria; phylum Verrucomicrobiota; class Kiritimatiellia; order JAAZAB01; family JAAZAB01; genus JAQUQV01. The sequence goes on along the minus strand of JBAYWJ010000001.1, from coordinate 21,352 downwards.
TGTAGTTGGGCAGAGGCAGATAGTCCTGCTCGCGTATCATCCATTGTGTCAGGACGTCGCGCAGTTCAATACCCGCGGCGTTGTGCCCGGGGGAGTCCGCCAGGTTGTTGAACTGGTCGGGGTCGGCATGCAGGTCATACAGCTCGAATAGCGGGCGCGGCCCGAAATAAATCCGCTCGTGCTCGGGGCTGAGAGCGCCTGCTTCCCGGGCTTTCACGGTCGCCTGCCACATGGGCCCGCCCTTCAAGTCCACCGGAGCGAAGGGCTTCTCCGGCGTCGTGTTATAGATGAAAAAGTAGCGGTCAGATACCACTCCGCGGGAAAAATCCATGTTACAGGAGAGCTCAATCGAGCCAATCTTGCCGTGGTATCCGCGTTCGACAAAAGCATGCTTCCTCGGCTCAAAGCGCTCGCCTTTCAAAAGAGGCAGGAAGCTCACGCTGGTCATACGAGGCTCGGGCTTGAGCCCGACCACATCGAGCAGTGTGCCCGCAAGGTCTTCCCCGCTGACCAGGGCATCCGTGACAGCGCCCGCATCCACGACACCCGGCCACCGGATCAGCAAGGGGACGTTGTTGCCTGAGTTGTACAGGGTCCCTTTGCCGCGGAAGAGAGCCTCCCCGTTGTCGCCCATGAACAGGACTATGGTGTTTTCGGCCAGGCCGCGTTGATCAAGAATGCCCATCACCCGGCCGAACCCGCGATCAAGATCAAAGATCGATTTCAGGAATTTGCAATAGCCCTCGCGGATCTCGGGCAGATCAGGCAGATGCCGCGGCAACTTGAGCTCAGCAGGATTAGGCTGGAAATCAGGATGATCTCCGCGCCACGGTGTATGGGGCTGGTTGAAGCCGAGGTAGAGAAAGAACGGCGTTTCCTCCGGTACGGCATCTAAGAACCCGTTAAGCCCTTGCTCGGCCAGATCGAGGCCCTTGTCCTCCCATGTGCGGAACGTATTGACCAGGTCGAATCGGCTTTCGGCATAGAGCAGTCCGGCCGCTTCCAATGCCTCCTGTTCGACCGGGGTATGCTCCACGCGTCCGGCCAGGTGGTGATGGCGGCCGATGAGCCCGGCGAAGTAGCCGTTCTCACGCAGGATATCCGTGAAGAACACCGTGTCGGGACGGGCCGGCTGGGCGAAGCGCGTGACCCCCAGGGATACGGGGGAACGCCCGGCAAAGATCGAAGTGCGCGAGGGCGCGCACTGCGGCGAGGTGGTGTAGGCGCGGTTGAAGCGCATGCCCTGGGAAGCGAACCGGTCCAGGTTTGGCGTCTTCACGTTCGGCGACCCGTAACACCCGACGTGGGGCACGCTTTGGTCGTCTGAAAGGATAAGTAAAATATTCGGACGTTTGTTTGCCATGAATCCTTCTCCCCCTGTGCGTTTTGACTTCGATTTTTATCCAACGATTACACCGGGTTTCCCGATGGTGCCATCTGATACATGGACCTTAGCCCGCATTTCTAACACTTTGCGTGTGAAATGCGCCCGAAGGGCTTCGATGCGCCCAGTAAATACTGGGCTTACTCAGGATTAACCTTTCGGCGCATCGAAAGGCTATCTTGCCTTCGTCCCGAGCTCAGGCCGAGGGGAGCAAGGTGCGTTAGCACCGCGCCGAAACTTTTGCCGCAAGGGATTGCGGCAAAAGCGGATTTCTCATTTAACCTAATTTCTCCTGTGAGAAATCCGGGTCAGCTTGCCCGGATATATTGTTACCTGCAAAATGTATATGGTTACTGCATTTCAATAGGCGGGCCAAAGCGCCAATGCGTCCGGTTGCGTCACAGCCATTGATGACGATGTTTTGCGAGCCGTCAATAACAACCAGAGATCCGGCGTCTTCTTCATAGGAGGCCCGCAGACCGGACAGCCTTGAATCCCTGACATCCTTGAAATACACGGCCGGCCGGTGATCGGCTGATTCATATGAAAGACCGATGTTTTCCATGACCAGGCCTTCCGCATGGCGGCAATAGAAACCGTACGCCGGGAGCATCCCGAACTGGTTGTGATTGTTAAGGCGCTGGTGCAGCTTTTTCCCGAAAACGCTTTCGTCGTGCTCGGGCAATTCTCCTATTTCCAGCTCCGCCAGGTCTTTCGTGCCTCCCCCTGCAAAGGCAATCCGGATGTTGCTCAATGTGACGTTCTTGAGCGGGAAAGCCGGCGTGCCCGTGATGAGGCAGCCGATGCTGTCCGCGCCTTTTGCCTGGATATTACTGATGCTGATGTCGGATACACTGCCTTCCGGTTCATGGCCGGGGCTTCCGGTCTGCTGGATCCAGAGGGCGCATTTTACCCTGTCCATGATGACGTTGGATACCGACAAATTGTCAAGGCGGCACCCGTTATGCAGTTGCAGCGATATTCCGCCCCTGTTTGTATCATGGATAATACAGTTGTTGAGGCAGATGTTCTGAAAAGCGCCCGAGCCGTATATTTTGAACGCGTGGCAGTTGGAACTCAGCAAACAATTCGCGATGACGATGTTCTTGGAAGTTTTGCCGAAGATTACCAGGGCGTCGTCGCTGCTGGTGATGTCGCAATCTGAGATGCGAACATTTTCGCAGCCATCGAGATCAATGCCGTCGGCGTTCGGGACGCCCTTCTGCCTGCTGTCCAGGGCAATCCCCCCGATTTGGAGATTGCCGCATCCCCGGCAATGCACGCACCAGGCACACGCGTTCATCAGAGTGACATCCTTGATCACCACATGTTCACAGCCGACGATGCGGACGTTGAAGGGCCGTAGCTTGCGCCAGGCCATGTAGTCCGATGCCCTGAGCTCCTGCAGGTCCTGGAAAAAGGCCCCTGAATTGCCGTCGATTATTCCGTGGCCCGTGATACCTACATGTTTCAGGTTTTCCCCGTAGATGAGGCTCCGGGTGAATTCGGCATCCTTGGATATGCCATCCGGAACGGTCACCGGGTAATCGCTGACATCCTTGCTCCCCCGCAATACGGCGCCTGTTTCCATGTGCAAGGTAACATGGCTCTTCAGGTAAAGCGTCCCCGATATGAACTCTCCTGCCGGGAAATAAACAGTTCCGCCGCCTTTGCCGGCACAGTCATCGATAGCCTTCTGGATATGCCCGGTGTTGACAGTCTTTCCATCAGCTATTGCCCCGTAATCAATGATATTATACATGCGGACTCCATTTCATCGGGCTTGCCACGTTAACCGGCCGGCTGATTGATATTTGCTTGAACTTGGATGGAACGGCCGCCCTCATTACAGTCGTGATCGCATGATCCCGACATGGTCGGATTTTTTCACGCGCATTTCCATCCATGGCGCGCCATTTCTTTGGCCTCATTTTTATTTGCCAATCAGGCGCGCGAATTTCAGCCTATCCTGCAAGCCCTTTTCGCCGGCGGGAACAAATGCCGATTTCTCCGTTTCATCGCCCCGGACCCGCACCCGGCCGATATTGAAATGCCAAGGCCAGAGTTCCGAAGGCATGCGCCGGTAAAGCACGTAATGGTTGGGGTCGCCCGCGCCCTCATCCTCGGGCACCACCGGGATGCGCATTTCGACCGACCAGTAATCCCCGCCCCGGTCCACGGATATCTCGGCATTGGAAGACCAGGCCGCGCCGACGCCGTCTTCCGCCATGTCCATTTCCAGGCGCGCGCCCGCGGGATTGACGACAATGCGGTAATAGGCGTGCGCGTCCGTTTCCAGCAGGAACTCGACATGGTCGCCATGCAGGATGGCCGGATCGCCATCCCTGGTCGTGGAAATATTGGGAGGCTGCTTGGTCATGCCGCGGCACATGATGCCGACACATATAACTCCGCGACCGGGCAAAATGCTGAAAAGCGTTTCATACTTCGCCTTGCCTCCCCCGCCCTGGATTTGCAGCAGCTTCTGGTTGCGCCAGAAAGGTTCATCCAGCTTCCCGTCCACCCGGGAGTTTTTCCAGGCCTGGTCCCATTTGCCGTTGTCAAGGTTCCAGGGAGAAAAAGCCGGCGCGTTCGTGCGCTGGGTATTGATCGCGTGCATGGCGCGCAGCTTTTCCAGCGGATCAAGTTCGTCCAGGATCAGCTGGACGCGCTTCCCGTATACGGTGCCGCCGGCGGCCTTGCGGCCTGCGTGCAGCAGCTCCACGAACCGGATGAGCCCCGGCAGTTCCATGCACGCTTTCCCTTCCCGGCTGTAGCTGGCCTCGGCATGTTCAAACGCCGCGCGCATCTCCTTTTTTGCCGGACCGTAGAAGAGCGTGTAGTATTCATCCAGCAGCGCGTCCAGGTCCTGGTCGGCATCCCAGAGAAAGGCGGCATTGACGTAGAGATTCAGGTGGTTGAGCCCCGGCTTGCCCCAGGTCTGCCCCTGTCCGCCGGCGGCTTTTTCCCGGCTGACCTCGTTCATCTCGCCCAGCGAGATGCCCCGCATGGCCTTCAGGTCTTTGGCGATAATGTGCGGGTGAATCACCGTGCTGTAATAATTATTTTCCACCCGGATAATCTTGCCGGAGGCCGCCCTGGCCTGCCAGCCCGTCACGAGGCCCTGGTACCATTCCCAGCGCTCCGGGACGTCCAGCGTGGGGCGCCCCACGTTGTTGATCCGGATAGCAATGTTGGTGCTGAGCCGGCTGATGTTTTCCGGCGGATCGCGGTATGACGTGTAGGCGGCGCCGATCAAAAGGCGGTCGGGATGGGTCTTGTATACCTCGCGCGCCACGCGGTCAAGAAAACCCCAGACCGCGTCCGAAGGCGTCAGCTTGCCGCACTTTTCGCACTGGCACATCCGCAGCCCGTCCTGGGGCGAAAGCTGCAGGGTCGGCTCGTCGTAGATGTCAAAAACCGCGCGGGCGTAGTTGGCAGCCTCGCGCTGCAGCCCCTCCGATGAAAAACAGGCATGGCCGGTGCCCCTGGTCTTGACGTCGCGCTTGCCGCCGATCAGGGCATAGTATTCCGGATGCTTTTCCTGCATTTCCCTGCGCGCGTGCACGTTGCTCAACCCGTGCGTCTTCTGCCCCACGCCCAGCAGCTCGTAGCCGTAATTCAATCTCAAACGGCGCCCCCACAACACAGCCTCGCGCGGCGCGTTTGCGTAAGACGGTCCCATGAAATACCGCAGCGGATACGTGGGCCGCACCAGCCGGTCAACAGAGGGCAACGCGATCGTTTTTGTTTCCGGCACCACTTCCCCCAGCTCGCCCGGCAGGTACCAACGCACGCCCAGGTCATGGAGGAATTCATAGACCGCGTTCAGCGACCCGCCCTCGTCATGCGCCCATGTCCCGGTGGCCTTGTTGAAAGCCCGGCTTATTCCGCCCATCGGGTTCCCCCAGGCCGCGTCCGTCCGCGACTTGGTCAGCTTATCCCACTCCGCCAGCGCCTGGGTCCTGTCCTTGCTTTCCGACTCATGCGGCTCCTTGGGCGCGAAGTCGAAATCATGGCCAAGCAGTATTAAATAATCCGGCCCCGACTTCATGCGGAACGCGCCGTATTTCAGCCCGTCATCGGCCGGTGGCGAGCCCGGTCGAGCCATGACGTCAGGCTTGTCCGTGTAAGCGCTTTTGCCCACGTAGATTTTGACCGGATATGCCGCGGTGACGTTGGTTACGATTGTCAGCTCCGCGCCCGATATTTGATTAACGTAGGCCTGCAGCTCTTCGGCCGCCAGCTTCACCATGCGCGGAGGATCGGCGGCAATCACGATTTCGGCGTTAGCCTTGCCGTTACTGACGATGTGTTCGCTGCCCTGAGCCGGGTAAATTGCCAAGATAGCCAAGAGCGATATGACAAAACCGGCCGGCCGGACGTGCGACATGCTTTTGCCGCTATTTTTCATGCTCATTTTACAAAAAGCCGACCGAACTTGCGCGGGAAATGAAAGCCTTTCTTGCCGGTCGGTGAAAAAGCCAAATATTCCGGTTCTTTCTCGCGCAGGCGCTGGCGGCAGACGTTGAAATGCCAGGGCTTGTTTTCGTCCGGCTTCGTGCCGAACGATAAATGCTTCTCAAAAAATGATCTGAAAAACATGTAACCGCAAGCGGCAATCACAAGCGCTCATGTTTTCTGTTTTAGCCATGTAGGCTGATTCAGCGCATTTTGTACATGACGCCCCTTGGCAGATATTCATAGCAGCCGATATTACTTCATATAAAGCTTGCCGAATTTCATGACGTCATGGAACGTTTTGGTGCCGGTCGGCGAGAACGCCGAAAACTCCGAACCTGTCTGCCGCAGGCGCTGGCGGCATACATTGAAGTACCACGGGAGAGAATCGGTCGGCTTTCTGCCATCCACCTGGTGCAGCGGGTCGTTCGTCTTCTCGACCACGGGAATGCGTATTTCTATCGTCCAGAAACCGTCACCGACCTCCGTGGCTACCTCCGCCATCGAGTCCCATACGTTTTTCCGGTTGAGCCGGTCTATATTCACGATCGCGCCGGCGGGGTTGATCGATATTTGATAATAGGAATGCGTGTCCGTTTCGAGCAGGATTTCGATGGCGTCTCCGTCCCAAAGTGCCGCGTCTTCATTCCTCTTCGTGCCGATGTTGAGCGGGGCGCCCGGCCTGTCTTCGCACCGGATGGCAAGGTAGATGGATTCGTTCCCCCATGCGGCCTTGAACGAGGTCCCGAAAGCGGGCTTGCGGCCTGTCTCCAGCTCCGCGAGACTGCCGTTGGCAAAGTACGGGCACTTCTGCCAGAACTCGTCGTCCAGCTTCCCGTCAATGCGGATACCGTCGGCGTCCGGCGCCAAACGGAACTCCGGAACGGGCCCGCGGCCTACCTGCAGTTGCTGGCTCTTGCTCTTCAAAGGCTTCAGGTAGTCCGCCACTATCGCGATTCGCCTGCCATATATTGACTGAACATCGGCCTTCTTTTCGGCTTCGGCAAAAAGGTTGAGAGCCCGCATGGTCTTCTCCTTATCCTTTTCCATGTCCTGCCAGTTGGCCTCGCAGTATTCGAAGAAAGCCCTCATCTCTTTTTCGGCAGGGACGTAAAACATGCGGCAATAGTCATCGAAGAGCGCGTCCGCGTCCTTCTCCCAGTACATACGCGCGGTGAAGTAGATGGTGAAGTGGTTCCATCCTGCCTGGGGCAATCCGCCCGCACCTCCCTGGGATGTCCAGATATCTTCGCCCTGGGAGAAGCCCCTGGTCTCATTGATGCTCGCGCCGATGGTTTTGTGGCAGAATGCGGGCAGATAAAAGCCTCGCAGAGTGAAAGGATAGTTTTCGAAGACGAGTATCTTATTATCTGTCTTCTCGATCCAGGATTCACGGAACTTCCTGATTTCATCACGCTGTTCCGGACGCGAGGAAAACGGCTCGCGTCCGCCCACGACAATGACCACGACGTTGGAATTCAGCTTATCAATCTTCAGCGGCGGCAGCGTGTATGGACCGTAGGCACAGCATGAAATTTTCTTGTTGGGGTGTGTCTTGGCGGTTTCTTCCGCAACACGGTTAACGTAGTCCCATACGTAATCGGACATGCGCCCGAGACGGCCCCGCTCTAGCGTATCCTTACCTTCGCATTTCGGGCACTGACACATGGAGACGAAAGCGTCGGGGGGCATGACGTCGACTGTTTCGAACTTGTAATGGTCGAACACGGTTCGCGCCCAGCGGACGGTTTCCTGAAAGAGTCCCTCGGACGAGAGGCATGGCTGATGGTAATGTGATTCGGGAGTATTGTTCCGCTTGCCGCCGTAGAGTGCGAAATAATCCGGGTGCGCCGCCTGGAACTCGGGCCTTCCGGTCAATGTGTTAATGCCGTGGGCGGTCATGACGCCGTACGGGTCGCGGATCCCCAGGCGCATTGCCCACATGGTGACGTCGTGCGAACCGGCGAAGTTGAAGTTGAAGCGCCGGATGGGAAAGTCCGGCCGGATGGTTTCATCGAGGCGTGGCAGAGGAATGGAGGACATTGTCGGGAGCACTTCGCCGATTTCACCGGGCATGAACCATCTCACGCCCAGGCGCCGCAGAAAATCGCAGACCGCGTTGAACGAACCACGCTCGTCGAAGGCCCATACGCAGACCGCATCATTCTGGTCACGTGGCTGGAAATCAGGCTTGCCGAAATTAAATATGCTGCCGCCTTGGCCGCTGTAGCTCTTGAAGAATCCACCCATGGGATTTCCCCATTTGGCGTTGCCGGTCAGCTTATCCCACTGCTCAATAACTTCGGCGCTCCTCCTGCGCGGCCAGGGTTCGATCGGCGTGAAGTCATCGTCACGGCCGATGAGGGCCAGCCACTTGTCGCCGGATACCATCCGGTAGCCGCCGTCCTTGATGTCGTAGGGCTTGATACCGAGCTTGTCGGTGTGGGCGCTTTGCCCGACGTAGATTTTCACGGGGACGCCATTGCCCGGCGCGTTCGTGATCGACAGCTTAGCGCCGGAGATTTTCTCAACGTATGACCGCAGCTCATCGGCCGCCAGCATGACCGTGCGCGGGGGATTCCCGGCGATCACAATTTCGGCATTGGCCTTGCCGTCCCTGACGATGAACGCTTCCGCACTGGCAGCCGGCTGTCCGAAGATTGCATAGCCCAGCACTATGACCAGGGAGGAAAATGACATTAATTTTGAGGACATGGCATTTTCTCCCTCCAGTTGTTCTGTTCAAGGCGCATTGCTGAAAACCGGCACACGCTCTTAAACGCTTTCCCGCCTGACAAATCTGGCCGGGAAAGTCACCTTGCGCGGTTTTTTTTGCGGCTTCACGATCATGTCGCAAACTTCGCCGGCCATCGCCTCGATGGGGAGGGCCACCGAGCTCAAGGCGGGGCAGGCGTAGAGGCCGGCGGGGTTGTCGTTGAAGCCGACCACCGCGATATCATCCGGGATCCGGATCCCGCGCTCGTGGGCGTATTTGTAAAAACCTAAAGCCAGGCTGTCAGTTTCAAAAAAAACCGCGTCAACGGCCTTTTTCATGATAGCCGGCCCGGCGTCATAGCCTTCCTTCGGGCCGATGCCGGAGGTGGTGATTTCGCATTTTATCACCCCGGCCCCGGCCTTGTCCTCAAAAGCGGCATTGAAGCCCATGCGCCGGGTGGGCATGTCGGGGCCGCAGCGCGCGATGCGGCGGTGGCCGGTTTTGATCAGGAGCTGCGCGCCCGCGCGCACGCCGGCAACCCTGTCGATCAGCACGACGTCGCGGGCCCGGTCATCCAGGCAGTCAACGAAAATGAACCGCATGGGCAGCCCGGTGAGGATTTCGGCCGGATTAAGCTCATGGGGCCAGGTCAGGAATACGACGTCTCGCGCCAGCCCGCTCCAGTCCCTCAGCATGCGCTCAAGCTTTTCCCCGCCGCGCTCGATCATGCCGCTTATGAAATATTTGCCGGCGCCTTCGAGCCGCTTCTGCAGGGCAATCCGGATCCGGATGCGCATTTCGTTCCCGCCGGCGGATGTGACCAGCCCGACCATGTTGCTGGATCGGATTTTCAGGTTGCGCGCGGCGACATTCGGCACATAGCCTAGGCGGTCGGCGATTTTTCTGACCCTTGCGTAGGTCTCCGGGTTGCCGCCCGGCTCGTTCTTCAGCATGCGGGTGACGGTCCGGATCGATACGCCGGCTTCCTCCGCCACGTGCCTGAGAGTCACGGCCGCGCTTTTCAAATTACTTGCCATCGTTGGCAATACTTGTGCTTTTACGCGCGGGAGTCAACATGAAAAAACGGCGCCCTTTCAGCTGCCGAAAATGAGCCGGGCGGCCAGGGGCAGCATCACTATAGCCGCGCTGATCCAGGTCCGGCCGCGGGCATAATCCTCCCTGAGCAGCACCATCCGCGGCGCCAGGTAGAACATGGCGAAGGGAACTGTTGTAAGGACGGCCAGCAGGAGGCCCATCAGCACATTCGGCCGGGCCGCGGTGACAAGGTATTCCGCCCAGAACCCGTCCCACCAGGCCATAATGATGACCGTTGAGACAAAGACCAGCGCGTCGGCGATCAGTTCCCTCCTTTCCATTGCGGGGCCTGGCTCCTCCCGCGCCCGCGGCGGGACGAGCGCGGCAATGGCCATCACCGAAGGCGCCAGGGCGCATCCAAGGACCACAAAAGGTTCAGCCGCGCCCATCCGGCCCTCCAGGCCAAGGTCGGCGAGCCCCACGGTGACGCACATAACAAAAACGGCGTAGTGCATCACGGAGAGCGTCAGGAAGAAGATATACCCCCATCCGCCCATGGCCGGGGTGTTCTGCGCGGCGAGGCGCGCATGAAGCGGCCGGCGCTTGAAACAGGCCCCGGCGGTGTGCAGGCAAACCGCCGCCAGAAGGCAGGCGCCGAACAGCGGATCGTCACCCTGTGTTTTTTTTACCAGCCCGGCCAGGGGCCAGGCCAGGAGGCAGTTGGCCAGGAACATGGCCGCGTCGAACATTGTTCCGCGCTGCCGGAAGGATGTGGCTGTCATGGTTGCGGGCTGCTTGCCTTTTGATGGTTGTCGGGGTATTCGGCCTGAATATACAACCTGCCGGCCATAGCGTATATGAAAAAAAGTGATGCAGTGCCGGCAACCGATGGTCCGGCGTATGCAGTCGACAAGTCAAAAAATACTGTTGCAATGCCGTTAATCTGCAATTAAACTGCGCTCTTTGCATGTTATGGATAAAAAGCATAAGCAGAATAAGCCCGATGACCGCGCCCTTGAAAGGCAATCCGTTGCGCCGGCGTCCCATGGCGCCCTGTTCGGAATACAGGATTGGGTTGCATTTGCAGCGGCTTTCGTGATATCGCTCGCGGTTTACACCTACACCCTGGCGCCCTCGGTGACCCTGGAGGACTCGGGCGAGCTGATCGTGGCCGCGGATTACCTCGGCGTCCCGCACCCGCCCGGCTACCCGCTCTGGACGATCCTGGCGTGGATTTCCCAGTGGATTTTCCACTGGAAAACCTTCTGGGGACACCCCAACCCGGCCTGGGGGGTTGGTTTCCTCTCGGCATTTTTCGGGGCTTTGCTGGCCGGCAACCTGGCGCTCCTCGTCAGCCGCTCGGGGATGGACATGCTGCAGTTCCGGCGCCGCGAGGAAGACCGCCCCCTGACCATAAACGAAAAAATAATCAGCTGGGCCAGCGGTGTTTCGGCGGGGCTCTTGCTGGCCTTCAGCCCGTTTATTTGGTCGCAGGCGACCATTGCCGAAGTCTATACCCTGAACGCTTTCCTGCACGTGCTCATCATGACGCTGCTTTACGCCTGGATGCGGCGGCCGGGATCGAGCAGGCTGCTTTACTGGATGGCGCTGGTGTTCGGCGTAACCTTCACCAACTGCCAGCCGGTCGTGCTCCTGGTGCCGGCCATAGTGCTGGTCCTTTTTGCGACGGACCGCAAGCTCTGCCGGGACTGCTTTGCCGCCGGCCTGGTCATCATGGGAGCGTTTATACTTTTCTGCATCTGGTTCCCGGAATACGCAATCCGGCCTTTCGAGCCGCGCAGCCAGTGGATTTTCATCGCCGTACTGATGCTGGCGGCGCCGGCGGTGATGTTTATTTTCACGCGCGAGCTGTTCACCGAATGGCGGCGGGTGCTGCCCATGATCGCCTGCGCCGGCTTGGGCCTGAGCCTCTTTATCTACCTGCCGATCGCATCTGAATTCAATCCGCCCATGAACTGGGGCTACCCGCGCACCTGGGAGGGCTTCAAGCACGCCGTCACCCGCGGCCAGTACCAGGCGCTTTCACCGGCCCTGACGCCCATGGCTTTCCTCAAGCAGTCCTACGAGTTCGTCAGCGAGCTGGAAGACCAGTTCCCGTTCCCGATTGCCTTCCTGGCGCTGGTGCCGGTTTTTTATTTCAGGCACATCTGGCGCAAGAACTGGGCCTGGCTTTCGGGCACGATCATCGGGTTCGCCTTCATGGGCCCGGGCATGATGGTGATTTTGAACCCGCCGCATGACGTCCAGTCGCTCTTCATCGCCGAGGTGCAGTTCGTGCAGTCAACCGCGGTCTACGCCGTCTGGCTGGGCTACGGCCTGCTTTTCGGCCTCGCGTTCATCGAGAGCGCCTTCGGGCGCAGGATCGTGCTGGCCCTGGGCATCCTGGTTGCCCTGCTCCTGCCGCTTTCCCTGATCTGGCAGAACCAGTACGACGAACAAATCATCATGACGACCGGCGGGAACGAGCAGAACGGGCACGACTTCGGCTGGCAGTTTGGCAATTACCAGCTGCGCGGAATCGACGCCATCATGGAGGAGCTGCGCCCGGGCGAAACGCCGCCCCCCAATCCAAAGTACCCCCCCGAGATGGGCACCAACGCCGTATTTTACGGCGGCACCGACCCGGGGCGTTTTGTGCCCACTTACATGATTTACTCGGCCAAGGTGCGCCCGGACGTGTTCCTCATCACCCAGAACGCGCTGGCGGACAACACCTACATGAACGTCATGCGCGACCTCTACGGCGACCAGATCTGGATCCCGACCCCGCAGGACACCAACCGCGCGTTCCAGTCCTACGTGGAGGACGTGCGCGCCGGGCGCATCCCGGCCAACGCCGCCGTTACGGTTGACAAGAGCGGCAAGGTCAGCGTGCAGGGCGTGCAGGGCGTGATGGAGATTAACGGCATCATCAGCAAGGCCATCTTTGAGGCCAACAAGCACCGGCATGCCTTTTACGTGGAGGAAAGCTACGTCATCGCCTGGATGTATCCCTACCTCGAGCCGCACGGGCTGATCATGAAAATCAACCCCGAGCCCTTGCCGGCCCTCACCCCGGAGATGATCAAAAACGACATGGATTTCTGGAACTGGTACGCCAACCGCCTGCTGAACGACCGTAAATTCCTCAGGGACGTCACCGCGCGCAAGTCGTTTTCCAAGCTGCGCTGCGCCATTGCCGGCCTGTATGCCTACCGGCGCCTGCTCAATGAGGCCGAGGCGGCATTCCGCCAGGCCATCGAGCTCTACCCCGGCAGCCCCGAGGCCAACTTCCGCCTTGCGGATCTTTATATGCAGCACGGGCGCTTTGCCGACGCGCGCCAGGTGATGGAAAAGAACCTGGCGCAGGACCCGCGCAACGACAGGATCATCGGGTTCATAGGCCAGATCAACGACCTGGAGAAGAAGCACGCCCGCATCGAAGAGCTGCAGGCGGAGCTCGCGCGCGGCGGCACGGCCCTCGACCGCGTTTTCGAGCTTATCCAGCTTTACCTGCTGTGCAACAAGGACCCGCAGTTCGTCGACCTTTCGCTGCAGGTTTTGAAGAACACAAACCTGCCCCCGCAGGCCTGCATCAAAATTGCCGAAATCGCCATGTCGGTCCAGCCCCAGCGCCTGGGGATGGTGGTGGAAGCCTACCAGCATTACCTCGCGCGCGAACGCTCTGACCCGCGCGTCTGGCTGGAGCTGGGCTGCGTCCAGGCCGCGATGAACCAGCCCGGCAATGCCATGCAGTCGCTCCAGCAGGCGATCGCCATCGGCGGGGAGCCGATAAAGGATGTGATCCGCAAAGACCAGCGCCTTGATCCCCTGCGCGCCATGGAAGGATTCCAGAAAATGGTCGGGTCGCCCCAGCCGCAGGGCTTTTCTACATTCCCCGGCCTGATAACGCCGTGACAACTTGTCTTCTGTCATTCCCGCGGAAGCGGGAAGCCAGTCTTCTCATAAATTTCTGGATTCCCGGGCCTACTCCGCGACTCGACTGAGCTCGCCGAAGTCCGTAGCAAAGCCTTTGGCTGCGAAGGCCGGATCAAGCCGGGAATCACAATCATTATAAGACCGGAATTCATGCTTCAGCACGCTTAATCCGAAAACGGCGGCGGTTGCCACCCGCAGCACGCGGGCGCCGAACCCGGCCGGAATGAAACCCTCCGCCGCCAGCAGCTGACGCTCGCTTTCCGTGAAATCGCCTTCCGGCCCTACCGCCAGAGCTATGCTTTTGGCCGCCGGCAACGGCGTCAGGATATTTTTCAATGAACGCGCGTCCGGGTCGAGCGAGCCGAAGATTTTCAAATCCTCACGCGCGCTCCGGGCGGCTTCCTGCAACGAGGCTACCGGGCTGATTTCCGTCAGCCAGGCCGCCTGGCACTGCTTGGCGGCAGCCAGGGCGATTTTGCGCCAGCGTTCCATGTGGTTGTCCGCGGGCAGACAGCAACGGTCCGGTTCAGTCTTCGCGCCCGGCCGCGCGTGGCCGCGGAACTTCACAACCGTCCTTTCGGTTGTCACCGGGACAATTTTACTTGCGCCCAGCTCGACGGCCTTCTGGATAATTTCCTCCATCGCGGCCTGCTTGGGAACGGCCTGGACCAGGACAAGGGAGATTGCCTCGGGGGGGACCAGGCGGCTGCTTCCCGGGATCGTTTCGAGGCGCGCGTAGCCTTCGCGGCCGCAAACCAGCTTCGCGGCGGCCACGCGCCCCCGGCCGTCAAAAATTTCAACCGTTTCCCCCGCCCGCGCGCGCAGCACTCGCAGGAGGTGGTCGGATTCCCCGGCGGAAAGCTCAACAAGCTCGCCCTTCCAGTTTTCCGGGTCTGAAAAACAGCGGTGCATCTTATTTGGTGAAGCCGGGAGCCGGCATTCGCATCCAGCTTTCCCTGCCTGGCCGCCGGGTTCCGGCTACTTCTCCCTGTGCTTAAGAAATTCTTCGGCGCTTTTGCGGAAGCGGGCGCAGGAGGGATGATTGTCTTCGCCCAAAACCGCGCAATATTCGGCCAGGTTTTTTTTCTGGGCGGAGGAAAGGTTCTTGGGGGTTTCCACCGTCAGGCGGACGTGCAGGTCGCCCCTTGTGCCGGTGTTGAGGTCATAAACTCCCTTTCCGCCTAAGCGCAGGATTTTGCCGGTGTCGGTGCCGGAGTCAATTTTGATCCTTGCCCAGCCTTCAAGGGTCGGCACTTCCGCTTCCCCGCCCAGGGCGGCGGTTTCAAGCGCCACCGGCAGCTCGCAGAAGAGGTCCACGCCCTCGCGCTGGAAAATATTGTGGGGCAGGACGTGCAGGATGATGTAAAGGTCGCCGGCCGGTCCGTTCTGCGTCCCGCCTTCCCCCTTGCCTGCCAGGCGCAGGCGCGAGCCGGTTTCAACGCCCTTCGGGATTTTGATTGAAAGCTGCTGGCGGTTTTTTACCATGCCCGTGCCGCGGCAAGTCCGGCAGGGATGGGTGACAATTTCACCGCGCCCGCCGCAGGCGGGGCAGTCCTGCTGGATGCGGAAAAAGCCGCTGGCGGCGACCACCACGCCGTGGCCGTCGCAGCGCCGGCAGGTTTCTTTCTTGTGCCCGGGCTCGCAGCCGCTGCCGCGGCAGGCGCCGCATTCCTGGGAAACCGGCAGGGTAATTTCGCGCTCGGCGCCGAACACCGATTCCTCGAAGCTGATCTCCAGGTCGTAGCGCAGGTCGGCCCCGCGGGCGGCGCGCGCGGGCCTGCGCTTGCCGGAGCCGCGCGAGAAAACGTCCTCAAAGATGCTCCCGCCGAAAAGGTCGCCGAAAACATCCTGGAAATCGGCGCCGTGCGTGAAGTCGCGGAAGAAATCAAAACCGCCCGGGCCGAACGACGACTTGACGCCGGCGTGCCCGAACTGGTCGTAACGCTGCCTTTTATCGGCGTCGCTCAGCACCTCGTAGGCTTCAGAAAGTTCCTTGAAGCGCTCTTCGGCCTGCTTGTTACCGGAGTTCTTGTCCGGATGGTGCTGCATCGCCAGCTTCCGGTAAACCTTCTTGATTTCATCCAGCGACGCCGAGCGGGAAACCCCGAGAATTTCATAATAGTCGCGTTTTGCTGCCATCTGAGTTTACCTTAAAATTCCAATATCCGGATGCCACGCTCCAAATAATAACCAAAATTCAACCTCAAAGGCGGCAAGCAAAGATATGTTGATAGCTGAAAATTTGTCCATTGGGATTTATTCGGGATTTGGAGTTTAGTTATTGGAGTTTTCTTTGTTTTCGGTCAGCGGTAACTCCGCTTTGCCGCTGGAAACAACCACCTGCGCCGGGCGCAATATTTTTTTCTTAAAACGGTAACCCTGCCTGCTCTGGGTCATGACTGTGCCCTCGGGGTCTTTTTCCGAAGGCAGGCAGCTGACGGCCTCGTGCCGCGCCGGGTCGAAGGGCTGCTTTTCAGACTCGAACGGTTCAAGCCCGAACTTGGCAAGGGTGTTCATCATCTGTTCGTGGATGAGCCGCAGCCCTTCCAGGAAAGAGGCTTCGGCCTGTCCTGAGCTTGTCAAATGGGACTGAGCTGTCTTCGTCCCGGGCTCTGGCCGGGGAGATCCGGCCAAATTAGCCTTGTGTTTTGCAGCGGCTTTGAGCGCCAGCTGTAGGTGGTCGATTATCGGCAGCAGATCGAGCGCCAGCGCCTCGTTGGCGTTCTCGCAGATTTCATTTTTCTCACGAAGGGAGCGCTTGCGGAAATTTTCAAAATCCGCCCCCAGGCGCAGGAGCTGGTCTTTCAGCCGCGCGCACTCCTCTTCCGCCTTCCTGAGCTTTTCGGCCTCGGCCGCTTCAGCCGGCCGGGCGGGTTTGGAAGAGTCGTTTCCCGCTGCCGGGGCCGGCTCAGCGCCGGCCGGCGCGCCGGGCTGCGCCTCATCGGCGGTTTTTTTGTGTTCTTCCTGCGGATGATGCTTGTGCTTGTTCATATGCGCAAACCCTGCAATATACCACAAAAATGATCCGAATCAATTGTTCATTTGGCTCCCGGGCCCTGTCCCGGATCAGCCCCGGGGCCGGCTTCAGCGGGCGCTTCGGCGTCTTCATCCGCACCGGATGCCTCGCGCGCTTCCTTCCGTGAGGCGCCGGCGATGACAAAGATCACCTCGCCCCTGATCTGCCTCTGCGGCGCGCCGGCCACGCGTCCGGCAAGGGTCAGTCTGATTTCTGCGGCACTGCCCCACAGGCATTCCTCGTTGATTTTCGTCAGTTCCCTGCCCATGCATATCTCCCTCTGCCCGAATACCTCTTCAATTTCTTCGAGCAACCTCAGGCAGCGGTAGGGTGACTCCAGGATAACCGCGGGCTTGTCGCTCGATTTCAACCCGGCCAGGCGCCGCCGGCGCGCGCCCTGCTTGCGCGGCAGAAATCCTTCGCAGATAAATCCCCCGCCGCCAAACCCGCTCAAGGCCACCGCCGCCGTGACGGATGAGACGCCGGGAATGACCGTGACGTAAAGATTGTTCTGCCGGCAGGCCCGCGCCATGAACGCGCCCGGATCGGCGACGCCCGGCATGCCGGCATTGGTCACCAGGGCGGCGGCCTTGCCGGAGCGGATTTTTTCAAGCACGGACTCAATCCGCGAGCACTCGTTGAAACGGTGGCAGCTTACCAGGAATGTTTTGATGGAAAAGCGGTCCAGCAGGATGCGCGTGTGGCGCGTGTCCTCGGCAAGGATAAAATCAGCGCCGCGCAGCGTTTCCAGAGCCCGGGCGGTAATGTCCTCCAGGTTGCCGATCGGCGTGCCGACGATGTAAAGCCCCGGTTTCATGCTGTCTTCTTCCATCTCAATGCGGGCTTAAGCCCGCAACCCAACTTGCTACCTTCATTAAGGGCATTTTAAGAATAGGATCATCTTACCACGGAGACAGAACGAGACGCGGAGATATATCAAGAGGAGATTTTGGCAAATTTGATCGCCGCATTCTGCTGCTTCCAAATTTGACAAAACGACCTTGATATTGGAAAAAACCGCGCGATTTACCGATTCCATCATGATCAAGGGCTCCCTTCCTTGCTTCTCCATGACAAGTCATTGATTGGAACCGGGTTTTGTGTCCAGGAAAAGCCGGTTCCAAGCAATCTCTGCTCCGTGCCTCCTCCATCTCCGTGGTATCCACTTCGGCGGGTCCGCTTTCGGGCGGAAATATTCTTGTCCGTCCGGATCCGACTGGATTTTTCTCCGAGTTTCTTCGTGTTTCAGGCACTATATGGTCCGGGCTTTTATGACACCTAATTTGTCTTTTGACAACATTTATTTCTATAAGGTTCAAAATCCAAAATATTGTTGACATGATACGGTAAAAGTTTATATTTTATTTATTACTGACAGGTGTTACTGAGTAAATCACGGGAAAAAGAAAATCCGGGAGGAAAAAGGATGAAAAGAATATTCGGCAGAATTCAAAAGAAAGCGTTCACTCTCGTGGAACTGCTCGTCGTGATCGCGATCATCGGCATCTTGGCGGCCTTGCTTTTCCCGAAACTCGGGGCCGTCCGTGAAAACGCGCGCCGCATCAACTGCCTTTCAAACCTTAACGGTATCTACAAGGCCTGCGCGGCGTGGGGACTTGACCCGCGCGACTCATTCCGTCCAGCTTTCCCTCAGACCAACTTGGTTGGACCAAACGGAAGTCTTGCCATGTCCGGATCACTTCAGCCTGGTATGTTAATCTGCCCGTCGGCCGCCGGATCTTACCGCTCAACCCCAATGCATAAATTGGCAAATGATCTCACTAATGATTTCGACACCGTAGCAAAAGGCGAAACGCACTGTAGTTACCACTTTATTGCCGGGCGGTCGGACAGTGACGGAAACCTTTGTCTGTTATGCGATATTAATGGCCTGAACAGTATTGATTTTGGCAATCTTGTAAACACCTGGGGCGGTAATCATCTTAGCGGCACAAATGGTATGGGCGGTAATTTTGTCCGTTGTTCCGGTTCGGGCATGTGGGTGGATTCCACCAAAAACCCTGACATGACAACCAATAACATATTAGTGCCTGCTATCACTAATGCATTTATCTGCGATGATCCAATAAACATAAAGCGTTTTTGATCTTATGACAGTCATTCGGTTTTCCGGGGTAATGTTTCAGTATTAAGGTTTGTTAAATCTTGCGCTTTAAGTTTGAGATTTTATACTTTTTTTATTTAGACATGCCAGCCCAAAGATATCAGACCACGGTTTTATCTTTCTTTCTAGTTAATCGTTGAGAAAATTTACCGTATTTGTTCCAGCCAACCCTTTCTTGACGATTTGACGGACGTATGATATTTACAATCCAACTTTCCATGCGGGTGTAGGTTTATGGCGCGTTTTGCGCCATCAAAGGCAGAGCTCCAGCAGGCGCGGGACGCGCCGCAAGCTTCCAAGCCAGTCCCGCGCAGCGCGGGACTGGTGGTGAGGGAGCGTTAAAGCGGGATGATGCGGGAGATGAAAGTTTTGCTTTATTATGTGTATGTTTTATATTCCCGGAAGTTAAACAAATATTATACAGTATTTTTCGCGGTTTCACGCAAAGCGCAGGCGCCAGCATGTGCATGGCCAAAGTAAATGAACAAGTCAGACAGATGACTGGATAGAAGTATTTTCCAAGATTGTAGAGACACGGTCAGTCGCACGGGCTCTTGAAAAACAGATCAAAGGAAGAGGCACCGCCCGATACGCAACTGAATCCGGCTCGCATGGCTGAAATGGCCACTGGTCTTACGATCCGTCAGCGGTGAAAAGATTTTAATACAAGCGGGTGTAGCTCAAAGGCAGAGCTCCAGCCTTCCAAGCTGGTGGTGAGGGTTCGATTCCCTTCGCCCGCTCCAGTTTAAACCTTTGTTTTCAAGATTATCCTGCAATTGACCCCTCCAAACGTGTGATCAAGTTTCCATCTCGTCCCGCGTTTCACGGGATTCCTTCGCCCTCCCGGCGGCGCGATCCGGACAATATGCTGCAGGTCAAAAAGGACGGCGCCTTACCTGAGAACAGGCAGAAAGGAATATTCATTATTCTGCAAAGCACCCCAGGGGGGCCTGAATGTCAACTGCATATCTCAATGCTTTTGGATAATGAGCTGGGACTGAACTTTTGGTAAGCATCATCTTATTTCTGGGAGCGCGGGTCGGTTTTGCCATAGAGTTGCCAGGCTTCAGCGAACTGTTTATCGGGCAGCCAGTTGGCGATGGAGCGGTCAGCGGGATATTTGTCATAAGGAAAAATGGCCAGGTCCTGCTGGCCGCCCTTTGCGCGGTCGTAATTTTCCCCCAGCCAGCCCTGCTCGATGGCCACGGGCCGAAGTTGCCCGTCATCGCCCAGGCGGACGCGCATGGCCGCCTTGCAAAATTCAACGATGAACTCCCATGTGGCCACGGCGTTGACCGGGCCATGCCCCACGTTTCCTTCCAGCATCATGGCCACGGACGCGTTGCGGGCGCTACGAAGGTGTTTCACAATCTGCTCCTGGCCGTGATCCAGCCACTGGTCTTTCTGGCCGTGCATCACGAGGCCCGGTACCTTTTCAAGGCCCGGAAACTGCAGCTGCCAGCTCCAGCCGGAATGGTACGAGATCCACCCGATCACCCGCTCCGGCCGCCGGGAGGCGTAAACCGTGGCGAAGCCCGTGCCGTTGGAGTGCCCGAATGTGAAAACCGGCACGGTCGCCAGCTCAGGATGGTTTGTCATCTTCGCGAGCTTTTCAATATGCTCATCCAGCAAACTGACAGGGCAGCAGCCGCGCTGGACCGGATCGCCCAGGATCCCCACCAGGGCAATATCGTTTTCATCGGCGAACTTCCGCAAAACCGGATTATCTATCGTGCCCATGCCGTGGCGTGAGATCAGGAAGGCGGCCTTGAGTTTTTTGACGCCCTTTGGCACATAGGCATGAAACCAAACGCGCTCCGTCGGTCCACTGAAAGTTTTACGGGATTCCTTCTGCGCCAAAACCTTCTCGAATAGCTCCGTGCTGATGGGCTGGCCCTCGTCCTTGATTCCCATGGCTCCCGGCAGGTTGTGGATGGAAGGCGCGGTATACATCCTTACGCTGAAGCCGACGTTGTCCGCGCCCACCGCGACCGGCTCGATCTTTTCTTCGGCAGGGCGGCTGAAATATTCCAAATCCTTTATCTCGACCGTGCGCCCCTGGTAGCCTTCCTTGTCAATTTCAAGGTAGTCATAATTATTTTTGTCATCCGCCGCCAGGGGTGCGGGGGGCGCAAATTCCAGGGTGAACAGGCCGTTACCGTCGGTGTTGGTG
Source organism: Kiritimatiellia bacterium (assembly GCA_041674125.1). Lineage (GTDB taxonomy): Bacteria > Verrucomicrobiota > Kiritimatiellia > JAAZAB01 > JAAZAB01 > JAQUQV01. The sequence continues at coordinate 503 of JBAYWJ010000001.1, read as the reverse complement.
ACAGCGCCGGCGCGATTCAGGGCCACGCGCGCATCCGGCAGCCAGTTGTCGCTGGTATCCATGATGCGACCCTTGAGAGAATATTTGATTTCATCGGCCATGCATGTTTTTCCAAGCAGCGCCGGTAACAGCAGGCCAAGCGCAAGTCCTGCGGACATTTTTTTATGATGACACATAGTGGCCTTCCTTGAGCAGAATATAGCTGAAGCAGGCTGGCTCGCCAAGCTTCCTGTAAACGCGCGCCTGCTCGTGGCTGCGATCATGTCCCGGCCTGCCCGCCCGGCGCTCTCAAACGCGTTGCCACTACGTCCTTGAAAATCATTCGTGGAAGTGGCAGGTTTATCGCATGAACGCACCCGCGCCTTTCCGGGCGCAGCAGGCAGGAGGGCCATGCTCGACGCGCTGAACATCCCCCTTACAATTTTATTTTTCCTTTTCTGCTTCTGGACCATCGCGTTGATATTCATCTACGGGCGCGCCTCTTCCCCTGCCAGGCCTCTGCG